>DASZOA010000606.1:0-5894 GCA_035551055.1 Solirubrobacteraceae bacterium | reverse complement strand
GGACAGCACCGACCGCCCGGCGGATGCGCGTGGCAACGCGCGCTCGCGCCCACGGCGCTGATATGGACGGGCGTTTGTCAACCTGAGCAGGCGGGCTTGGCGCGTTGGCGCTTGTGGGTGGGTGTGTGGTCGGCTGGGTGGGTGGCGGTCCGGTGCTGTGCGCGACGCGCGGTCAGGCTGATATTCGCGGGTTCGGGTGGCCGCAGGACCGTTGTTCGTCGTGGGGAGCCGCTGTCTAGGATCGGGCGTGGCCGGCCCGGGGTGGGCCGGGTTGCTCATAGCGCCGGCGCGGGTTCCCCGCGCGTGCCGGGCCGCCACCGGACCCAGCCGACGGGTAGTGGGTCGTGGTGGGCGGTTGCTATTCGGTGCGGGTGGTGGTGATCGCCCACGCGAAGCCGGCGAGTTCGCGGGCGGCGGCGACGGCGATGATCGTGCGGCGCTTGGCGCGCTGCTCGAGCCGCTGCCAGGTGTGGTGCAGGCGTTGCTGGGCGCTCCAGGCGATCGCGATCGCGTGGGCGGGCTGGCCGTCCTGGCGGTCGCGCAGCGCGCGGCTGATGGCGGGGCGCTTGTGGTAGTGCCAGGCGGCCTCGACGAGCAGTCGGCGGGCGTGGCCGGAGCCGGTCTTGGTGATCGCCCCCAGGCGACGCTGATCACCGCTGGTGTTCTCCGACGGGACGAGCCCGACGTAGTTCATCAGTTGCTCAGCGCGCGCGAAGCGCTCGAAGTCGCCGATCTCGGCGCACAGGCCGGCGGCGGTCAAGGTATCGATCCCGCGCAGGCAGCGCAGCCGCCCGACCTGGGTGGCCCACGGCGAATCGGGCACGTGCGCGACGATCGCGCGCTCGAGCGCTTCGCGGCGGTGCACGAGCGCGTCGACGGCGCCGATCGCGTCGGTCAGTGTCGCCTGGGCGGCGTCGTGGCCGAGCTCGATGTCGGCCAACCAGGCGCGGTGGCGGTCGCTCCACGTCGGGCCGTCGTCGAAGCGGATCCCGCGGCGCAGCAGCAGCTTGGAGAGCCGGTGCCGGCAGCGCATCAGATCGACTCGCACCGCCTCGCGCGCGCGGACCAGGTCGCGCAGCGCCTCCTCCTCGCTGCCGGGCACCCGCACCGGATGCAGCTTGCCCGCCAGCAGCAGCCGCACCAGGTGCTCGGCATCGCGGCGGTCGGTCTTGACGCGCTCGCCCGACGCACGCGGGATCTTGCTCGGCGCCGCGACCACGCACTCCACGCCACGGCGCTCAAGCTCGCGCGCAAGCCCGTAGCCCGTCGGCCCGGCCTCATAGGTAGCGCGTACCGGCCGGGGCAGGCCGCCGCACAAGGCGGCCGCCTCGCCGATGTCACCGGATACCCGAAAGCACTGCAACTCGCCCGTCTCGGCGTCGAGCACCGCCGCCACGATCTTGGTGGCGTGCACGTCCAAGCCGACGAGGGTTCTAGCCTTCGCCACGGCTGGCTCCTCCTCTGCGATTGTGGGCCGCCGCGCGGGGTCCAGCCGCGCGGCATCAACACCCCCCAACGTGGCGGGGGGACCGGCCCCTTCTACCGCCGAGACCGGACGGAACTACCGGTCCATATGGTCTAGCGCTCGCTAGCGCGAGGGCTAGCGTCGGCTAGCACCTTCGCGCAGGACACACCGGTCGGCGCGCGAGGCCGGTCAATTGCGCACACAGCTTCCGAGCTGTCGTGACGATCCGCGCGTCCGGCTGCGCGGTGAGCGCCGCTGGCGTCGCTCACAGGTGCCGGCCGCGCAGGTACGCGGCCGCCTCCATCGGTCGCCCGCCAGCCGGCTGCACCTCGAGCAGCTCGAGGCCGCCGAGCAGCAGCCGCCCACCCTCGGCGCGCAGCTCTCCGGCCTCGCCCGGCGACCGCACCGCGGCGCGCAGGACGCCGAGGAACGCGCCGTCGGGCAGCGCGACCCGCGCTCCGACGTGCGGGCTCAGGGCGCGCACGACGCGGTCGTTGGCCTCGGCCGTCGCATCCGGGTCGAGCGTCCGGTCGGCCGCGGAGATCTTCGCGGCGTAGGTGACGCCGTCCTCGCTCTGCTCGACGCACTCGGGTCGCTCGTCGAGCGAGCGCAGCAGCAGCTCGGCGGCGAGCTCCTGCAGGCGCGGCGCGAGCGTCCCGTAGGTGTCGTCCGGCGCGATCGGCTCGTGCCCGGCCAGGCAGACCGGGCCGCTGTCCAGGCCGGCGGTCACCCGCATGATGCAGACGCCGGTCTCCTCGTCGCCGGCCATGATCGCGCGCTCGACCGGCGCCGCGCCGCGCCAGCGAGGCAGCAGCGACGGGTGCACGTTGAGCAGCTCGAACTGCGACAGCAGCGGCTCGCGCAGCAGCGCGCCGAACGCGCAGACGACCACGACGTCGGGCTCGGCCGCGGCGATCCGGGCCCGCGCGTCGTCGGCGTTGACGTTCTCGGGCTGCGCCAGCTCGAGGCCGAGCGAGCGCGCCGCGTCGGCGACGGGCGGCGCCGACAGCCGCCGGCCGCGCCCGGCCGGGCGGTCGGGCCGCGTGACGACGAGCCGCGGCCGGTGCGGGCTCGCGGCGAGCCGGTCGAGGATCGCGGCGGCGAAGTCGGAGGTGCCGAGGAAGACCGTCCGCGCCACGGGCGGCTACGCCACGCCGGCGGCGGCCGCCTGCTCGGCCTCGCGCAGCGCCCGCATCGCCGCCTTGCGCTGCTCGCGCGTCGTCCGGTCCAGGATGAGGATGCCGTCGAGGTGGTCGATCTCGTGCTGGATCACGCGCGCCTCGAGCCCCGTCGCCTCGATCACGAGCTGCTCGCCGTGCTCGTCGCGCGCGCGCACGAGCACCGCGACCGGGCGCTCGACGTCGACGTGCACGAGCGGCAGGCTCAGACAGCCCTCCTCGAGGATCTCCTCGTCGCGGCTGGACCACTCGATGTCGGGGTTGACGAGCGCGACGGTCGGGCTGTCGGGCTCGATGCGATAGACGAGCACGCGGTGCGAGATGCCGACCTGCGGCGCCGCGAGGCCGATGCCGAGCGCGTCGTGCATGAGCGCCGCCATCCGGGCGACCTCGTCGCGCAGCTCGCCGTCGAAGCGCTCGACCGGGCGCGCCTTCGACTTCAGGATCGGGTCGCCGAGCGTGCGCACGTGGCGCAGCGCGGCGTCGCGCCGCGCGCGGACCTCGGGGTCCAGCGGCGGCGGCGCCTCGGGCTGCACTTCGGTCCGCTCGGCGAGGTCGTCGGCCATCCGGCCAGTCTAGATCGGCCGCGGCGGGCGGTTACTGGGGATCGACGTCGACGCTGAACGCGACGCCGCGCCGCGACCGCTCGGCGGCCACGCGCGCCACCGCCGCCCCCGCGGTGCCGACGGCGCGCGCGCGATCGGCGCCCTTGACGACGAGCTGCGCGCGCTCGCGCCCGCGCAGCCTGAACAGCGCCGCCGGGCCGAGCACCGCCGCACCCGGGACGTCTCCGAGCGCGCTGCGGATCGCGCGGGCGGCCTCTCCCACGGCCTGCGCCTCCGTCGCCGAGCAGACGATCCGGATGAGGTGCGAGAACGGCGGATAGCGCAGCGCCTCGCGGCGGGCCAGCTCGCCGCCGAGGAAGCCGTCGGCGTCGTGGCGTGCGGCGGCGGCGATCGATGCCGCGTCGGGCGCGAGCGTCTGCACGAGCACGCGCCCGCCGCGCGGGCCACGCCCGGCCCGGCCGGCGAGCTGGGCGACGAGCGCGAACGTGCGCTCCTCGGCGCGAAAGTCCGGAAAGCGCAGCGTGGCGTCGGCGTCGACGACGACCCCGAGCGTGACGTCCGGGAAGTCGTGGCCCTTGGCCACCATCTGCGTGCCGAGCAGGATCCCGCGCGGCGCGCGCTCGAAGCGGCGCAGCAGCTCCCCGGCATCGCGCACGTCGGCGTCGAGCCGGAAGACCTCGTGGCCGATCTGCGCGAGGTCGTGCTCGAGGCGCTCGGTGCCCGCGCCGTGGCGCGCCACCGACATCGAGCCGCACGCCCGGCAGCGCTCCGGGACGCGCTCGCGGTGGCCGCAGTGATGGCAGGCGAGCCGGCCCTGCGCGCGGTGCAGCACGAGCGCGACGTCGCACTGCGGGCACGTCCACGCGCGGCCGCACGAGCGGCAGTCGACGAAGTTCGACCAGCCCCGGCGGTTGAGCAGCACGATCGCCTTCGGCGCGTCGACGAGCGCGTGGCTCGTGTCCGGGTGCAGCGCCCCCCGCTGCGCGGGCTCGCGCATGTCGACGACCTGCACGGGCGGCAGCGGCCGCCCGTCGACGCGTGCCGGCAGCCGCAGCCGGCGCAGCGCGTGCACGCTCTCGGGCCGCGGCGTCGCGCTGCCGGCGACGAGCAGCGCGCCGGCCTGCTGCGCGCGCCGCGCGGCGACGCGGCGCGCGTCGTAGCGCGGGTCGCCCTCGTGCTTGTAGGAGGCGTCGTGCTCCTCGTCGAGCACGATCAGGCCGAGCCGCTCGATCGGCGCGAAGACCGCCGAGCGCGGCCCGACGCAGACGCGCGCGCGGCCGGCCCGCAGGCGGGTCCACTCGTCGTGGCGCTCGCCGCGGGACAGCCGGGAGTGCAGCACGGCGACCGTGTCGCCGAAGCGATCGACGAAGCGGCTGACGATCTGCGGCGTGAGCGCGATCTCGGGCACGAGCACGATGACGCCGCGCCCCTGGGCGAGCGCGGTCGCCGCGGCGCGCAGGTAGACCTCGGTCTTGCCCGAGCCCGTGACGCCGTGCAGCAGCAGCGGCCGCGGCGCGGCGCCCAGCAGCGCGGCCTCGACCTGCGCCAGCGCGCGCGCCTGGTCGTCGGTCAGCGGCGGCGGCTGCGCGCGCCGCGCGCCGACCGCGTCGTGGCGCACGTGCCGGCGGGCCGGGCGGCGCTCGAGCCGCACGAGGCCGCGGGCCTCGAGCCGTCGCAGTGCCGCAAGGTCGGCGCCCGCGGTCCGGGGAAGCTCCGCCAGCAGCGCGCGCTGGCGCTCGGTCAGCGACCGCCCGGCCGCCGCGTCGTCGCCGGCCGCCGTCGCCCACCACGCGAGCTTGGCGCGCGCGCCGGAGGGCGGCGAGACGAGCGCCAGCGCCCGCGCGGGCGTCGAGCAGTACTCGTCGGCGATCCAGCCGGCGAGGTCGACGAGCTCGGGCGGCAGGTCGTGGTCGAGCACGCGACGCGGTGCGGCGAGCCGATCGTCGGGAAGCTCGGAGGACTCGGCCAGCCCGACGACGACGCCGACGACGTCGCGGCGGCCGAACGGCACGAGCAGCCGCGAGCCGACGCCGACCCCGTCGGGGCACAGGTAGTCGAACGGCCCGCGCAGCGCGCGGGCCGTCGTGATCGGCTCGACCTTCGCGACCGGCGGCACGCGGCAAGCATGGCGCACGCCGCGGCGCCCACGGCGAGAACGTTCTTGCGGGGCACCGTCCGGCGCCCGCCTACCATCGTCGGTCATGGCGCAGCGGCCGCCCACCAGCTCGGTCGAGTCGACGGCGCGCCACGTCGAGCAGATCGTCGCGGCGGCCGAGCGCGCCGCCGAGGAGCTGCGCGCCGGCGCCGAGGCGCGGGCGGCCGAGCGCATCGCCGAGGCCGAGCGCGCCGCGGAGCTGCGCATCCGCGCCGCCGACGACGAGGCCGAGGAGGTCCGCTCCGAGGCGCTGGCCGAGGCCGAGACGCTGCGCCGCGAGGCCGTCGAGGCCGCCCAGGAGGCGCGCGACCGGGCCGCGGCGCGAGCGCGCGAGGTGATCGCCGAGGCGCGCGCCGCCGCGCGCGACGTCCTGCGCGACGGCGAGACGCTGAGCGGCCACCTGCGCGAGCTGTCGGACTCGCTGCGCGTCAACGCCGAGCGGCTGCTGCGCGACGTCCGCGACGCCCACGCCGAGCTGAGCGCCCGGCTCGACCGCGCCGACCCCGACCGCCCCGGCGCTCGCTCGGGCG
>DASZOA010000605.1:0-1873 GCA_035551055.1 Solirubrobacteraceae bacterium | reverse complement strand
ATCGGGATCGCCCTCGCCCAGCCACGACGGCGTCAGGCGCGCGAGGTTGTAGGCGGCGCGCTCGCCCTCGCCGCGCTGCGGCCACGTGACGACCGTGCGGTAGCCCGAGCGCACGAGCTTCTCGAGCTCGGGCTCGGCCTCCTTCAGCGAGCGCGCGGCGAGATCGGGCGCCTGTGCGCGCAGCTGCAGCGACTGGTCGGCGTCATACGAGGACAGGCGCACGCGCGCCCGCGCGTCGAGCGCGCCCCTGATCTGCTCGGGCGCGACGTAGAGGTGGTGCGCGTCTGAGTCGTGGAACGCCGCGCAGACGTCCTGCCAGTGGTCGTCGAGCGCGGGCGCGATCTCCTCTTCGGCGGCAACCAGCACCGCCGCGTCCGGTGCGAGATCCAGGAACGCCGCGAAGCGCTCGACGGGCAGCAGCTCGGCGATGTCGGGGCGATCCTCCTCGGCTTCGAGCGCCGCAATCTCCGCAAGCTCGCGATGCTCGGCGGCGAGCTCGGCGGCGGGCGCGATCTCGACCTCCCGCGTCTCGCCCAGCGACCGCTGCGTGAACGTCGAGAACCAGCGCAGCGACTCGATCTCGACGTCGAAGAGGTCCACCCGCACGGCGCGCTCCTCGGTCGCCGGGTAGATGTCGAGCAGGCCGCCGCGGGCGGCGAACTCGCCGCGCTCGGAGACCTGGTCGACGCGCTCGTAGCCGGCGGCGACGAGTTCGGCCATGCACTCGTCGAGGTCGAGCAGGTCGCCGACGCGCAGGCGAAACGAACGCGGGCGCAGCGCCGGATCGGGCACCTTCTCGCTGAGCGCGACGGCGGAGACCACGACGACCGGCGCGTCGTCGCCGCCGCGCCGGTCGTCGCCGAGCAGCGCGTCCAGCGCCGCGACGCGCAGGCCGACGAGGTGCGGCGGCGGCGTCAGGTGCGATTCGTAGGTGACGCCGCGGCTTGGGTAGAAGCGCACCGGGCGCGGGTGCAGCCAGGCGCGCAGGTCGGCGGCGAGGTCGCGCGCCTGGCGGTCGTCGCCGGCGACGACGAGCGCCGCCCGCCCGCGCTGCTCGTCGGCGAGCGCGGCCAGCACGTAGGGGCGCAGCGACGAGGACACGAACGCGGCGCCGCCGTCGCGCGCGAGCGCCGCGCCGTCGGCGGCGGCGGTGAGGTGGGCGAGCAGCGGACGCAGCGACATGGCAGGCGAAGCGGCCGCGCGGGTGCGCGGCCGGGCGCCGACCAGTGTACGAGCGCGTCCAGCGGTCCGCCGGCTTCGCCGCCCTCCGCGCGTACCCCGTCGCCGGGCGAGGCGGGTCCGACGCCCGGTGATCTCGCGCGCGCCCGCCGGCAAGCTGCCGTCCAGCACTGCGTTTGCGGCCGGGATCGTCGACGAGTAGCGTGCGAAGGGGCGGCCAGGCGAGCGATCCGGGGAGGTCTTGATGTCAGCGCAGGACGCAGCGACGACACGGCCCGGATGGCGGCGCTCGAGGTTCGCCAAGATGCTGACGGCCGCCTTGGTCGCTACCGGTGCCGTCGCGCTGCCGGCGGTGGGTTCGTTCGTGCCGCGCGACAGCGGGAACGTCGTGTTCGGCGGCGAGGCGCAGGCTGCCTGCAAGACCGCGTTGCAGAACGTCTACGACAAGTGGTTCTTCGAGGCGGGCGTCATCACGAGCTGGTGCTACAACGGCAGGTCCGTGACCAGCCGTCACTCGAGGGCGGGCGGAAACGTCACTACGCTGGGCGCGTTCGCCGGCATGTTCCTGATCGGTCAGAGCTGGAAGTACACCGACTGCCATCACTACAACGCCATCAAGAACCACAACTGCCTCACCCAGCGTCAGTTCAGCCTGTTCAACGGCCATACCGGCAATCCGCTGTGGATCTGCATC
>DASZOA010000604.1:0-8835 GCA_035551055.1 Solirubrobacteraceae bacterium | reverse complement strand
CTTCATTACAAGTGAAGTGCTCTGCCAGTTGAGCTAGGCGGGCGGGCGGTCGTTCCGCAGGCTAGCGCGGCGCCGGCGCCCGCTCGAGCGTTCGCGCCGCGCGGCGATGTCGCGCCGCGCGCCGTGGATCGACCGGATCCGGCAGGATAGGCGCCGTGCGGTTGACACATCGGGGGGTCGGCAGGGCTGCCCTGCGGCGGCTGGCGTTCCTGTTCCAGGACGGGATGGTGCTGGCGACCACGCTGCGGGGGATGGATGCGATCGACCTGCTCGCGCCGTCGCTGGAGCGCGCCGAGCCGCTGGACCGCCTCTGCCCGACCCTGACCGATACGGGCCTCGCGCACCTGCGCGTCGGCCTGCGCACGCTCGCGCAGGTCGGCTGGATCGCGTCCGGCCCGGCGCTCGCGCCCGAGGACATCACGATCGACTGGACGACCGCGGGGCGCGCGGTCGCCGCCCACCACGACAGCTACCTCGGGCTCGGCGGATACCTGGCGACGTTCCTCGACAACGAGCCCGACGCCTGGCAGCGGCCGTGGGACGACGCGCGCCTGGCGCGCTTCGCCGACCTGCTCGACGCCGCCGAGGCGCGCTGGGAGCTCGACGAGCTCGCCGCGCCGCTGCGCGACGCCGTCGTGGCGCACCTCGACGGCGCGCTCGCCGCGCCGGCGCTGCTGTGGCTGGAGGCGACCGGCGGCCTCGACGGCACCGACGGGCCGCTGCTGCCCGACGGCGAAGCCGGCGAGCACGTCGCGCGGCTGCTGCGCGTGCTCGGCTGGCTCGCCGACGACGGCGCCTGGACGGAGGACGGCGCGACAGGCCTCGACTTCGTCGTGCACCTCGGGCTCGTCGGCTCCTACCTGCCGATGTTCGGCCGCCTGCCCGAGCTCTACGGCGGCGCGATCAGCGGCGCGCGCACGCATCCCGTCGACGGCCGCGAGTGGCACGTCCAGCGCGAGCTGAACATCCGTGCCAGCACCGCCGCCCACGGCCGCTACTTCGGCGACGCCGACGCGATGATCGCGCAGGTCTTCGACCGCGAGCCGCTCGCCGACCAGCCGCGCTTCGTGCTCGACACCGGCTGCGGCGACGCGAGCTGGCTGGCGCGCGTGCACGCGCTCGTCCGCGACCGGACGCTGCGCGGGCGCCACCTCCCCGAGCACCCGCTGCCGATGGTCGGCGCCGACTACAGCCAGGCCGCCGTGCAGCGTGCGCGGCGCACGCTCGCCGAGGCCGGCGCCGACGCGCTCGTCCTGCTCGGCGACGTCTCCGAGCCCGACGCGCTCGCGCACGACCTCGCCGCGCACGGGCTCGCCATGGAGGACGCGCTGCACCTGCACGCGTTCGTCGACCACGACCGCGGCTACGGCGGCGCGCACGCCCCGGCGACCGCGGCCGGCCTGTCGAGCGGCGCCTACATCGCCGAGTCCGGCCACGCGCTCGATCCCGCCGACGTCGAGGCCGACCTCGCCGCCCACCTCGCGCGCTGGGCGCCGCACGTCGCCCGCCACGGGCTGATCGTGCTCGAGGCGCACTGCGTCGCGCCGCAGGTCGCCGCCCGCCACCAGGGCGCGCTGCACAGCGTCGCCTTCGACGCCTACCACGGGCTCTCGCGCCAGTACCCCGTCGAGCGGCGGGCGTTCATCTCGGCACTACGTCGCGCGGGCCTGCGCCAGGCGGCGACCGGCGAGCGCCGCTACCCGACCACGCGGCCGTTCGTCGCGGTCAGCCTCAACCACCTGCTCAGCGGCGGTGCGGACGACCTGATCCCCGGCTGCCGCAGCGACCCGCCGCGCCAGGACACGTGGCAGCCCGCGGGGGCCGTCGACCGGCGCGACGGTCGCGCGCTGCACGAGCTGCTCTACGAGCGCGGCGACCTGCGCCACCCGCGGCTGTGGTCGTCGGCGGCGACGAGCGTGCTCGTCACGCGGGCGACGGCGGTGCTCGAGGAGCGCCTGGCAACGCTGTCGGCAGGCTCGGTGCTGCGCGTGCTCGACTACGGGACGGGCACCGCATTGGCGGCGATCGAGCTGCTGAAGGCGTGCCGCGAGACCGGCCTCGAGGATCGCCTCGAGCGCGCCGGCGTGACGCTCGAGCTGCACCTCGCCGACATCCCGTCGAGCTGGTTCGCCTACGGCTTCGACGTCGTGCGCGCGTGCTCGTGGACGCGCTGTCACTCGCTCGTCGGCGCCGACGGGCGCTTCCGGCCGCTGCTCGAGGTGACCGGCGGCGAGCGGATGGACGTCGTCATGTCGAGCATGGTCTTTCACCTCATCCCACCGCGCGCGCTGCGCCGCGTCGCGCGCGGCCTCGCCGACGTCACCGCGCCGGGCGGGCGGCTGCTGTGGAACGCGCCCGACCTCGGCGTCGCCGGACCGTACGCGGTGCTCTTCCATGACCCCAACCGCGCGCTGCGCGCGCACTGGAAGGCGCTGCTGCAGGGCGTGATCGTGCCGCAGACTCGGCTGCAGCGCGACGCGCTCACGGCCGCGCTCGCGCGGGCGGCCGACGGCTCGGTGCCGCTGATCGACGACGACCGCGCCGGGCGGCGGATCCTGCCCCGCCCGCACACCGCCGCCGAGGTCGCCGACGCGCTGTCGGTCGCGTTCGCCGGCGAGGTCACGACCGGGACCTACGAGATCGCCGACCAGGAGACGGTCGACACGCTGCTGGTGCCCTCCAACCAGGAGGAGTACCTGCCGGAGATCGAGGACGAGGCGCTGCGCGCGGGCCTCGTCGAGGAGCTCATGCGCACGGTCGTGCTGCCGGCGATGCACGCCGGCCCGGCCGGAACCGCGCTGGGCTACAACGTCCACTGGACGTTCGGCGACTTCCGCGCGCTCGAAGCCTGACGCCGCGCCGGCACCGGAGCCGACGTAGGCTGTCGGGCATGACGAAGCTCGAGATCTCCGACGACGTGACCAGCAAGCCCGAGGTTCGCGTACCGAGCGGCGACCCGCCGACCGAGCTGGTCACCGACGACGTCGTCCTCGGCGACGGCCCCACGGCCACGCCGGGCCAGCAGGTCCACGTCCACTACGTCGGCGTCTCGTGGTCGACCGGCCGGCAGTTCGACTCCTCGTGGGACCGCGGCCGGCCGTTCGACTTCCCGCTCGACCACGGACGCGTGATCAAGGGCTGGGACATGGGCGTCACCGGCATGCGCGTCGGCGGGCGACGCACGCTCATCGTCCCGCCGCAGCTCGGCTATGGCTCGCGCGGCGTCGGCCCGATCGCGCCCAACGAGACGCTCGTCTTCGTCGTCGACCTCGTCAAGGTCGGGTCCTGAGCTTGGGGACACGCACGATCGCGCTGCTCGCCGCGGCCGCCGTCTCCGTCGGCGCCTGTGGCGACGACGAGGGCGACAGGGCCGCGCCGGCGTCGCCCGCCACGACGGCCGCGCCCGCGACCACGGCCACCACGTCCGGCGACCGGACCGCCGCGCTCGACATCTCCACGAACCTCTCGCGCAAGCCGAAGATCCCCGAGCCGTCCGGCGACCCGCCGTCGAAGCTCGTCACCGACGACGTCGTCGTCGGCAGGGGCCGCGCCGCGAAGGCCGGCGACACCGTCGTCGTCCACTACGTCGGCGCGCTGTGGTCGACGGGCGAGCAGTTCGACGCCTCGTGGGACCGCGGCCGGCCGTTCTCCTTGACGCTCGGGCGCGGCGACGTCATCCCCGGCTGGGATCGGGGCATCGAGGGCATGAAGGTCGGCGGCCGGCGGACGCTGATCATCCCGCCCGAGCTCGCCTACGGCGCCCAGGGCCAGGGCCCGATCGGGCCCGACGAGACGCTCATCTTCGTCGTCGACCTGCTGAACGTTACGCCCGCCTGAGGCTCGCACGGCGGCGCCCGTCCGGCGCCCGCGACTGTTCGAAGACGAACGCGCTGTGCCGGCGCGCGCGCAAACGCGCGCTGGGATAGTGGCGCGATCTTCTCTCCGGCGAGATCCGAGCCGAGCGCCGCGCGCGGCAGGAGGGTGCTGGCGGCCGCTGCGATCGCGGTCGCGGCGGCGCTCGCCGGCGCCCCCGCGGCGACCGCCGCGCCGCGCTGCTTCGGCGCCGCCGCGATGGACCGCCTGCACCGCTGCAGCAACCCGACCCGGTCGGGCGTGCCCCGGCCGGGCGACGTCGGCCGCGAGCGGCGAGTCGCCTGCAGGCCGACGCGGCGCAACGAGGAGATCTGCACGTTCGGCACCCGCGCGGCGAGGGCGAGGAGAACGATCGCGCTCGTCGGCGACAGTCACGCCCTGCAGTGGCGCCCCGCGCTCGACGTCGTCGCACGCTCCAAGCGGTGGAGGGCCTTCTCGGTGACGACGGCGGGCTGCTTCTTCTCGGCGGCGACCGCGTCGCTGCCCGTGGGCCTGCGCGAGCCGTGCTCGGAGTGGTATCGCTCGACGCTGGCCTGGTTGCGCCGCCATCCCGAGATCAGCACGGTCTTCGTGTCGCAGCGGACGGCCACGCCGGTCGCGCCGAGCGGCGGGCGGAGCGAGCTCGAGGTCAAGATCGCGGGGTTCAGGCGCGCGTGGAGGAGCCTGCCGCGCACGGTCAGGCGCGTGATCGTGATCCGCGACACGCCTGTGACGACCGAGGCGGCGCTGGACTGCGTGCGGCAGACGCTCCCGGCGGGAGGCGAGCTGCCGGGCGTCGCCTGCCGCGTGCCCCGCGCCCCGGCGATGAGCCGCGACCCGGCGGTCCTGGCCGTCCGCCGGTACGCCGCGGGGCGCTATCGCCACGTCGACCTGACGAGCTACTTCTGCAGCCGCCGCAACTGCTTTCCGGTGATCGGCGGCGTGCTCGTGCACCGCGACGTCGACCACATCACCCGGACCTACTCGCGGACGCTCGGGCCCTACCTCACGCGCAAGGTCAGCCGCCACCTCCCCGGCTGACGCCGTGGCGGCCGACCCCCGTTGAGCCGCTAGGCCGGCCTCCACACGCCGCCGCTGCGCCCGAGCGTCAGGCGGTGCTCGCCCCCGTCGGCGGTCTCGACCCGGAAGACCGCCTGGTCGGCGTCGGTGCCGGGCAGGTCGATGACCTGCACGAGCTGCGGCTCGCCGATCGTCGCGTCGCCGAAGCGCGCGGTAGCGGCCTCCTGGGCGGCGGCGGCGAGCACCTCGCGGTCCCAGCCCTTGTCCAGCGCGTGGGCCTGCGCGAGCTCGCGCTCGGCCTGCTCGAGCTCGCGCTGCAGCGCGCTGTCGCGGGCGCGCGTACGCCGCGTCATCGCGGCGTAGCCGCCGACCACCAGCACGACCAGCAGCACCGCGACGACGAGCAGCACGATGCCCAGCGTGGACACGGCGATCGGCGACACGCGGCCGATGGTAACGGCGCTCAGCTCGAGACGCTGCGCTGCACGAGATGCAGCCCGACCTTGCGCTTGACGCGCTGCAGCGCGTTGTCGACGGTTTTGGCGTCGCATCCCAGGCGCCCGGCGATGTCCTCATAGGGCCGGCCGTCGAGATACAGCGCGAGCACGCGCGACTCGAGGTCCGACAGCGCGCTGGAGAGGCAGCCGACAAGCGAGTGCAGCTCCTCGGAGGAGATGACCTGGTTGACCGGGTCGTGGACCGTCGAGCCCGGGATGACGTCCTCGAGCGTCGGCTCGCCGTCGCCGCCCGCGCCGGCCGGCGTCGCCGAGAAGGAGACGTACTGGTTCAGCGGGGTGTGCTTGTTGCGCGTGGCGGTCTTGACCGCCGTGATGATCTGGCGCGTGATGCACAGCTCGGCGAAGTTGCGAAACGACGACTCGCGGTCCGAGCGGTAGTCGCGAACCGCCTTGTAGAGGCCGACCAGCCCCTCCTGCACGAGGTCGTCGGCGTCTCCGCCGGCGAGGAAGTACGACGAGGCCTTCAGCCGGACGAAGCCGTAGTAGCGGCGCACGATGCGGTCATATGCCGTGCGGTCGCCGCTCTTCGCCAAGGCGATGAGGAAGTAGTCATCGATCTGGACCTGAGACTGAGACTTCTGGGGAATTCTCGCCACGAGCAGTCCTTTCCCGGCGTTTCGAGGGCCGGATGTGCTCAGTGGCGGTCCCCTCCCAGGGCGCCAGCTGCAGATGCCGATGTCCGATGCTGAACCTCAGGTTGACGCTGAAGTACGGCCACGGTACCCCGCGTTATGGAGCCGTGTCAAGCGGAGCCGCGCCGCTGCAAGATCCCGTACATCAGCACCGCGGCGGCGGCGCTGGCGTTCAGCGACTCGATGCGCCCGCGCAGCGGCAGCGCCACGAGCGCGTCGCAGGACTTCGCCACGCGGGGGCGCAGTCCTGCGCCCTCCGCGCCGATCACGAGCACGACGGCGCCGCGGTAGTCGGGATCGTCGTAGGCGATGCCCGCCGCCGCGTCGGCGCCGTAGCACCACGCGCCGGCGCGCTTGGCGTCGGCGAGGAAGTCCGCCAGGTTGCGCACGCGGGCGATCCGCAGGTGCTCGACGGCGCCGGCCGAGGCCTTGGCGACGGCCGGCGTGACGGCGGCCGCGCGGCGCTCGCAGATCACGAGGCCGGTCACGCCCGCGCATTCGGCGCTGCGCGCGATCGCGCCGACGTTCTGCGGGTCCTGCAGCTCGTCGAGCGCCACGACGAACGGCTCCTCGGCGGACAGCAGCTCTTGGGGCGAGACGTAGGGGTAGTCGCCCGCGTCGGCGCAGACGCCCTGATGGTCGGGCGAGCCGCTGCGCCGCTCGATCTCCTCGGGGCGAGCGATCCGCGCGCCGGCGGCGCACAGCCACGGCTCGCGCGCCGCCGCGCGCTCGCTCGCCCAGACCTGCTCGATGCGCCGCCGCCCCGCCCGCAGCGCCTCGCGCACGGGATTGCGGCCGTAGAGGATCACTGCTCGATGCGGACCAGCTCCGGCCCGGCGGGCGCGTCGCGCACCTCCCAGCCCCGCTCGCGCAGCTCGTCGCGCAGGCGGTCGGCCTCCGCGTAGTTGCCCGCGGTGCGCGCCGCCTGGCGCTCCTCGAGCAGCTCCTGCTCCTCGGCGCCTGCCTCGCTGCCGTGCTCGGCGAGGTTCTGCAGGCCGAGCACGGAGAGCATCTCGACGAGATCGGCGCGACCGACGGCCTCGTCGCGGCGCTTGTGGCGCTCGCTGATCCACTCGAACAGCGCACCGAGCGCCGCCGGCGTGTTGAAGTCGTCGGCCAGCGCGGCGAAGAAGGCATCGCGCAGGTGGCGCATCTCGGGCGGCGACGCGCCGTCGACGAGCCCGCGCGCCGCGTCGCGCACGCGGGCGACCCGCGCGAGCGCCTCGACCATGCGCAGCTCGTCGAACGCCATCGGCTGGCGGTAATGGGCACCGACGAAGAGCATGATCAGCGCGTTGCGCCCGAACTCCTCGATGACGTCGTGCAGCAGCGCGACGTTGCCCACGCTCTTGGCCATCTTCTCCTCGCCGAACTGCAGCATCCCGTTGTGCATCCAGATCTGGGCGAGCTCGGCGTCGCGCGCCATCCGCGTCTGCGTCGCCTCGTTCTCGTGATGCGGGAAGACGAGGTCGTTGCCGCCGCCGTGGATCTGGAAGCCCACGCCGAGCCGCTCCTCGGCCATCGCCGAGCACTCGATGTGCCAGCCCGGGCGCCCGCGGCCCCAGGGCGCGAACCACGCGGTGTCCTCGCCCTCCTTGTGCGCCTTCCACAGCGCGAAGTCCAGCGGGTCCTCCTTGCGGTCGGCGCCCTCGACGCCCTCGCCCTGGTTCATCTCGTCGATCGCGCGGCGGCTGAGCGAGCCGTACTGGGGATCGGAGCGCACGCGGAAGTAGACGTCGCCCTCGACGGCATAGGCGTGCCCGCGCTCGATCAGCTCGCCGATCAGCGCGACGATCGGCTCGATCGTCTCCGACGCCAGCGGCTCGGCATCGGGGCGGCCGAGGCCGAGCGCGCTCGTGTCGGCCTTGTAGCGCTCGGTCATCTCGGCGGCGAGATCGGCGCTCGGCACGTCCAGCTCGTTCGCCGCGTCATAGATCTTGTCGTTGACGTCCGTGATGTTGATGACGAGCGTGACGTGGTGGCCCTCGTGCTCGACGAAGCGCTTGAGCAGCGAGTGGACGACGAACGGGCGCGCGTTGCCGACGTGGATGCGGCCGTAGACCGTGGGCCCGCAGGCGTAGATGCCGACGTGGCCGTCGTCGCGCGGGACGAGCTCGCGCAGCTCGCGCGAGCGCGTGTCGTACAGGCGGATCTTGGCCACGAGATGACCCTAGCGACGCCACCGCGCCGGCCTGGGCTGTCCGATCCCGTTCATTTGACGTGTGCCTCGATCTGCCGCGCGGGGTAGCGTTCATCGCAAGATGACCGCTCCCGCCCCTCACGCCGCGCGACTGGCAGCGGTCGAGGCCGGGTTCCGGTCGCTTCCCGAGCGCTACCTCGGCGCCGAGCCAGGCTTCGACGCGACCTGGCGGATCGTGCTCGGCGATGTTGGCCACACCTGGGAGGTCCGCTGCACGACGCACGGCGCCCGCGCCCGCAGGGGCGCCACGAACCGCCGTCCCGACGTCGTGATCGGGACCGACGCCGACACCTGGATGGCATTGCGCCGCGGCGAGCTGTCGGGCATCGAGGCCTTCGGCCGGCGGCTGCTCTACGCGCGCGGCAACCTCGACCTCGCGGTCGCCTTCGAGGGCATGTTCCGGCTGGAGAGCGGGCGCAAGCCGCTGCTGCGCATCCACGAGGTGCGCCTGCCCGGGCGCCGCATCTCGACGCTGACGATGGGCTCCGGTCCAGACGTCCTGCTGATCCACGGTCTCGGCGGCGCCAAGAGCTCGTTCTTCGACGCGGCGGCGGCGCTGGCGCGGTCCTATCGCGTCCACGCGCTGGACCTGCCGGGCTTCGGCTCGTCCTCC
>DASZOA010000603.1:0-4905 GCA_035551055.1 Solirubrobacteraceae bacterium | reverse complement strand
AGCCCCGAGACGGACACGCCGAGCCCGGCCGATGATCTCGCTGCCCGTCGTTCTCGTGGTCGCCGCGCTGATGTTCGGCATCGGCCTCTACGGCGTGCTCGGCCAGACCAACGCGATCATGGTCATCATGGGCGTCGAGCTTATGCTCGGCGCGGCGATGCTGAACGTCGTCGGGTTCCTGCGCTTCGCCTGGCCGGACGCCACGAGCGGCTCGTTCTTCGTCCTCATCGTCATGACGCTGATGGCCGTCGAGGCGGCCGTCGGCTTCGCGCTCGTCGTCGCGACGTTCCGCAATCGCCGTACGGCCGAGGCGGACGACCTCACCGACCTCAAGGGCTGATGGCGGCGCTGCTCTGGCTCACGGTCGCTCTGCCGCTGGTCGCAGCCGCGCTCGTGCGTCTCGCGCCCGGCGGCGACCGTCTGCTCGCCGTGGTCGGCGCGGCGGCCGCGGCCGTCCCCGCCTGGGTGCTGCTCGTCGCCGCCGCGCGCGGGGAGAGCGCGAGCACCGGCTTCGCCTGGCTGGCGGCCGCCGACCTCGACGTCGGCCTGCGGCTCGACGAGCTCGCAGCGGCGATGAGCGCGACCGTCGCGACCGTCGGGCTCCTCGTCATGGTCTACGCGACCGGCTACTTCGCCGACGACCCGCGCCGGCGCTCGGCGCTCGCGGGCCTGCTCGGCTTCCTCGCCGTCATGCAGGGCCTGGTCCTCGCCGACGGCTACCTCACGCTGCTCGTCTTCTGGGAGCTCGTGGGCGCGGCGTCGGCGAGGCTCATCGCGTTCAACCGCGACGAGCCGCTCGCGGCCCCCGGCGCCGTCCGCGCGTTTCTCACCACGCGCACGGCGGACGTCGGGCTCTATCTGGCCGTGCTCGCGCTGTTCGCGGCGACGGGGAGCCTCGCCTTCACCGATGTGCGCCCGGACGGGGCGCTGGGAGCGGTCGTCGCGCTCGGGCTCATCGTCGCGGCCGTCGGCAAGAGCGCGCAGGCGCCGCTGCAGACGTGGCTGGCGGGCGCGATGGCGGGGCCGACGCCCGTCTCCGCGCTCCTGCACTCCGCGACGATGGTCGCAGCCGGCGTCTACCTGCTGATGCGCAGCGACGCGCTGCTGGCCGGCTGGCCGCTCGTCGTCGTCGGCTGGGTGGGCGCCGTCAGCGCCGTCGCGGCGGCGGCGATCGCGCTCGCCCAGGACGACCTCAAGCGCGTGCTCGCCGGCTCGACCTCGAGCCAGCTGGGACTGATGTTCGTCGGCCTCGCCGCGGGCGGGCCGGCCGTGGCGCTGTTTCACCTCGTCGCGCACGCGGTCGGCAAGGCCTGCCTGTTTCTCGCCGCCGGCATCTTCCAGCACGAGCGCGGCTCGACACGGCTGGCGGCGCTGCGTGGCGTCGGCCGCCGGGACCGCCAGCCCATGGCCTGCTTCGCCGTCGGCGCGCTGAGCATCGCGGCGGTCCCGCCGCTCGCCGGCTTCTGGAGCAAGGAGCACATCGCCGCGGCCGCCGAGCACCACGTCGGATGGTTCATCCTCGTCCTCGTGGCGACCGCTGGTGCCGCGGCGTACCTGCTGCGGCCCGCGCTCGTCCTGTGGCGCGGAGATGCGGCAGCCGAGCCGCCGGCCGCCGTCACCGGGCGCACAGTGATGCTCGTCGGTGCCGGAGCGCTCGCTGCGGGCTCGATGCTGCTGGGGCTGGCCGGTCCGCTCGTCGGCGAGCTCGTCGAAGGCCGACTCCCGAGCTCGACGCTCAGCCTCGCGCTGTCGCTGCTGGCCCTGGCCGCGGGCGTGGTCGCCGTCCTCTGGGCGCCGACCGTTCCCGGACTCGCCCGGCGCGCCGCGGCGCGCGAGCTCTACACCGCCGACGCGCAGCACGCCCTCGCGGTGCGCCCGACGCTGGCGCTGGCGGCGGCCGCCGATGCCGCCGACCGCCGCGTCGTGGATGCTGGCGTCGACGGGGTCGCCCACGGCGTCGTTCGCCTCGCCGACGCCAGCGACGTCGTCGAGCGTCGCGGCGTCGACGCCGCCGTGGACGCGGTCGCCCGCCTCGTCGGCGCGGGCGGGCGGCAGTCGCGCCGCCTGCAGACCGGCCGCCTCTACGAGTACCTGCGCGACAGCGCCCTCGGCGCCGCCGCCGTCGCCGTCCTCATCGCCCTCGCGGCCGTCCTCTGACCGCACGGCCCGGTGCCCCTGCTCACGCTCTCAGTCGCCGTTCCCGTCGTCCTCGCCGGCGCGGTCGCGCTCGTCCCCGCGCGCGCGGCCGCCGTGCCGCGGCTGCTCGCGCTGACCGGCGGCGTGGTCTCGCTGGCGTGCATCGCCGCCACATGGGCGCGCTTCGACAGCGAGGCCGGCATGCAGCTCGTCGAGCAGGCGGAGTGGATACCGAGCATCGGCGCCGCGTGGCGCCTCGGCGTCGACGGGATGTCCCTGGCGCTCGCCGCGCTGACCGTCGTCCTGTTCGTCGCGGCGATGATCTACGGCGTCGGACCGAGGCCGATGACGCGCGCGGCCGCGGCGCTGTTGCTGTTGCTCGAAGCCTCCACGCTCGCCTTCTTCCTCGCCCAGGACTTCTTCCTGTTCTACGTCGCGTTCGACGTGACGCTCGTGGCGATGTACTTCCTCATCGCGCTGTGGGGCGAGGAGAACCGCCGCTACGCGGCGATCAAGTTCTTCCTCTACACGCTGGTCGGCTCGCTGCCGGTCCTGCTGGGCATCCTCGCGCTGTTCCTGGCCGCCGACCCGAGCACGTTCGACATGCGCGTCCTCGCCGAGGACGAGCCTCTGGGCGGCGTCGGCGTCGCGGCGACGCTCACGTTCCTGGCGTTCTTCGTCGGCTTTGCCATCAAGACGCCCGTCGTCCCGTTCCACACGTGGCTGCCCGCCGCCCACGTCGAAGCGCCGACCGCCGGCAGCGTCCTGCTCGCCGGCGTGCTGCTGAAGATGGGCACCTACGGCCTCGTCCGGGTGAACCTCCAGATGCTTCCGGACGTCTTCGCCGAGTACGCGTTGCCGATCGCGCTGCTCGGCGTGGCGAGTGCGCTGTACGGCGCGCTGGTCGCGCTTGCACAGACCGACCTCAAGCGCCTGGTCGCCTACACGTCGGTCAACCACATGGGCTACGTCGTCGTCGGCGTCGCCGCGGCCGCGGCCGGCGGCGTCAGCGCCGAGGCGCGCCGCCTCGCGATCGACGGCGCCGTCCTGCAGATGGTCGCCCACGGCATCGTCACCGGCGCGCTCTTCTTCATCGCCGGCTTCATCGCGGCGCGCGCGAAGACCCGCGACCTCCAGCAGCTCGCCGGCCTCATGCGCCCGATGCCCGTCTACGGGACGCTCGCCGCGATCGCGTTCTTCGCCTCGCTCGGTCTTCCCGGGCTGGCCCAGTTTCCCGCCGAGTTCCAGATCTTCCTCGCGACGTTCGACGTCTGGCCCGCCGTCGCCGCCGTCGTCCTGCTCGGCATCGTCGTCACCGCCGGGCTGTTCCTGCGGGCGCTCCAGCAGGCGTTCCTGGGGACGACGCCCGAGCGCTGGCAGGGGCTGGGCGACCTCCTGCCCCGCGAGCTGACGGCGCTCGTGCCGCTGATCGTGCTCACCGTCGCGCTCGGCGTCTACCCGGCGCTGGTGCTCGACGTCATCGACGCCGGCGGCTGGCTGGTCGGAGACTGAGCCGATGACGCCCAACGGCGGCACGCTGGAGGAGGCCAAGCGCGCCGAGGAGATGATGGTGGGCGAGCTGCCGTGGCTTGCGCCCATCGGCGCCCTCGCGCTCGCGGCCATCGTCGGCGTCGTCCTGGCGCTCTTCTTGCCACGCGGCCGCCAGGGACTCGCCGGCGCCTGGGTGGCAGGCGGGCATCTGGCGGCCGCCGGCCTCGCCGCCTGGGTGTGGCTCGACCGCGGGTTCATGGCGATCATGGGAGGCACGGTCGTCATCGACGGGCTCTCCCTCGCGGTGACCGGCCTCATCGGCCTCGGCGGGGTGGTCGCGGTCGCGCTCGCCCGGGCGACGGTCGCCGGAACCGACCGCGAGGGCGAGTTCTACGCGGTGCTCGCGGCGGCCTCGCTGTCCGCGGTCGTGCTCGTCTCCGCAGCCGACGCCGCGCTGCTGGCCATCGCGCTCGGACTGCTCAGCCTGACCTCGTTCGTGATGACCGCCTACCTGCGCGGTTCGGCCCGCGCCAACGAGGCGTCCATCAAGTACTACATCTACGGCACCGTCTCCGGCGCGAGCATGGTCTACGGGCTGAGTTGGTGGTTCGGCATCGGCGGCTCCACCTCGTTGGCGGCCATCGGCGAGGCGCTGCCGGATGCCCCCACCGCGATCGTCGTCGCGTCGACCGCGCTGGTCGTCTTCGGGCTCGGCTACAAGGCCGCGCTCGTTCCGTTCCACTTCTGGACGCCCGACACCTACGAGGGCGCGCCACTGCCCGTGGCCGCCTACCTGTCGGTGCTGCCGAAGATCGCAGGGCTCGTCGCGCTCGCGCGCGTCCTGCCCATGGTGCTGCCCGGCGGTGCCGCCGGCTGGCCGACCGCGATGGCGGTCATCGCGGCGGCGACGATGACCCTCGGCAACCTCGCCGCGCTGCCGCAGCGCAACGTCGTGCGGCTGCTCGCGTACTCGTCGATCGCGCAGTCGGGATACCTCCTGATGGCCGTCGCCGCGCTCGACGGCTCCGAGCTGGCCCTGCCCGCGCTCGTCTACTACGCCATCGCGTACGTCGCGATGAACCTGGCCGCCTTCGCGGTCGTGCTCGCCGTCCAACGCGAGCGACACTCCGTCGACGTCGCCGCGTTCGCCGGCCTCGGACGTGCGCATCCGTGGTGGACGGCCGCGCTGGCGCTGGGCCTCCTTTCGCTCTTCGGGCTGCCGCCGCTCGCGGGCTTCGTCGCCAAGCTCGAAGTCTTCAAGGCCGCCATCGACGCCAA
>DASZOA010000602.1:0-6318 GCA_035551055.1 Solirubrobacteraceae bacterium | reverse complement strand
CATGCAGGCCTGGCACGCGCGCTACGCGGCCGCGGGGCTGCGCGTGATCTCCGTCCACGCGGGCGCCTATCCCCCATCCCGGGATCCCGTGCAGGTGCGTGCGGCGGTCGCGCGCCTGGGGATCGAGCATCCCGTCCTGCTCGACTCGGACTTCGCGCTGTGGAGGGAGTACGGCAACGAGGCCTGGCCCGCGCGCTACCTCTTCGACCGGCGCCTGCGGCTGTTCTCCATGCACTACGGCGAGGGCGCCTACGACGAGACGCAGGACGAGATCTGCGAGCTGCTGGGGATCGCCCCCGAGCCGCTCGTCGCGCTGCGCCCGGAGGACGCGCCCGACGCGCTCGTCGGAAGGCCGACGCCCGAGCAGCCGGGCGCCTGGTCGGGTCCCTACGAGGCGGGGGCGGTATGGGCGGTGCTCGAGCCGACGGGCGGCGGCGCGCACGGCGCCGCGCGCGTGCGCGTCAACGGCCGCACGATCGCCGTCGAGCAGCCCGGCTGCCATCCGCTGATCGAGCACGGGCGCCACACCGCCGGGGTGCTCGAGCTCGAGGTCGGCGAGGGCGTCGTCTGCCACGCCGTGCAGTTCACGGCCGGGGTGCTCTGACCGGCGCCGCCGCCGCTGCCAGCGGCGCGGCCGCCCGTGCCCCTCGCGACGGTGCTAGCGAACGCTAGAGCCGGCGCTAGCTTCTGCTAGCAGCTTGCGCGAGGAGGTGTCGGTGGCGACCGGAGTTGCCGGGGCGCGACGCGACGGGTGGCGTCAGATCCCGCCGCGACGGCAGGTCGTCAACGGGCCGCGACGGGCGCCTGCAGCGCCGCCGCCGGGACGTCGATCAGCAGGCGCTCGAGCCGCGGCGCCGCGCGGTCGTCGACCGCGACCGCCCCACCCGGCCAGTACGGGCTCGAGCCCGGCGAGCGGCGGCTCATGAACAGCGGGTCGAAGATCCAGTTGCCGCTGTTGTGCAGCAGCGTGCCGCCGGCCGTGCGCCATTCGCCGGCCGGGTCGTCCTCCAGCCGCCCCGTGCGATGGGTATGGCCGAAGACGAGGTGCGCCGGCGTCAGGCGCAGCCGCCGGATCGCCTCGGCGATCGCGTTCAGCGCGCCGCGACGCAGGTCCCGCGTGTCGAGTCCCGGCTCGAGCGGTCCGAGCCCGGCGCGGTTGGCGAGCAGGACGGCGAGCCGAAACGGCAGCTGCAGCGCGACGCCCCGCAGCCTGCCGGCGCGGGCGCGGCCCCGCAGCGCCCGCCAGGCTCCGGCCGCCGAGCGGCTGCCGATCGCGACTCGCCCCGGCGCCCGGCGCTGGGCGCTCGCCTGGGTCAGGGCATACATCGGCGCGAGCACGGCCTCGTAGTCGTCGGGCACGGCGGGATCGGGAACCTGCCCGACGAGCCGGGCCATCGCGCCGGCGGCGAGCCGCTCGAGCGTCGGCACCGCGAGGTGGACGTCGGCGTAGTGGCCGTGCATCGCGTAGACGTCGTCGCGCAGCCACAGGCCCGGGTAGGCGACCTCGACGTCGGCCGGCGCGAGGAAGCCCGCCAGCCGCTTGGCGATCCACGACGCCTGCGCGGGCGACACGCGCTGCTCGAGCGTCAGCGGATCGGGCGCCTGCCTGCGCCCGCGCCAGTCGAGCCAGCCCGCTCCGATCGCGTGGTCGTGGTTGCCGGGCACGATGACGACCTCGCGGCCGGGGCCGAGTGCCTCGCCGATCGCGCGCATGATCGGCTCGGCGATCGCGAGCGCGTCGCGCGCCGGCCCGTGGCGCAGCTCGAGCGTGTCGCCGAGCAGGACGAGGCGGTCGACGCCGTCCAGCCGCGCCAGCAGCACGTCGAGCGCCGGGCGGCGCCGGAGCGCCTCGGTGCCGGTGCGCAGCCCGAGGTGCAGGTCGGAGATGACGAGCGTGCGCATGCGCGCGGCAGGCTACGCGAGCGCCGCGCCGCGCCGGCTCAGGCGGTCGCCGCGAGGTCCTCGCGAATCCGCTTGGGCAGCATGAAGCGCACGTCCTCGCGGACGACCTCGAACTCCGAGACGTCCTGCACGCCGCGGTCCGTGAAGTACGAGACCAGCCGTTCGACGAGCTCCTCCGGCGCGCTCGCGCCCGACGAGATGCCGACGACGCGCTTGCCCTGCAGCCACGCGTCCTGCACCTGCGACTCGTTGTCGATCAGGTAGGAGTCGGCGCCGTAGTCGCGCGCGACCTCGACGAGGCGCTGGGAGTTCGAGGAGTTCTGCGAGCCGATGACGAGCACGAGGTCGCACTCGACGGCCATCTGCTTGACCGCCGACTGGCGGTTGGTCGTCGCGTAGCAGATGTCGTCGGTGCGCGGACCGGTGATCGCGGGAAAGCGCTCGCGCAGGCGGTTGATGATCGCGCGCGTCTCGTCGACCGACAGCGTCGTCTGCGAGATGTAGGCGATCCTGTCCGGGTCGGGCACGTCGAGCGCCTCGACGTCGGCTTCGGTCTCGACGAGCACGATCGAGTCGGGCGCCTCGCCCATCGTGCCCTCGACCTCCTCGTGCCCGCCGTGGCCGATCAGCACGATCGTGTAGCCGTCGGCGGCGAACTTCTTGGCCTCGACGTGGACCTTCGTCACGAGCGGGCAGGTCGCGTCGATCGTCGCCAGCGAGCGCTCCGCGGCCTGCGCGTGCACCGCCGGCGAGACGCCGTGCGCCGAGAAGACGGTCGTGGCTCGCGCGGGAATGCTGTCGTCGATCTCGTCGACGAAGATCGCGCCGCGATCGCGCAGCTGCTCGACGACGTGCTTGTTGTGGACGATCTCCTTGCGGACGTAGACCGGCGCTCCGTAGAGCTCCAGCGCGCGCTCGACCGTCTGGACGGCGCGGTCGACGCCCGCGCAGTAGCCGCGCGGCGCGGCGAGCAGCAGCTTCTCGACGGTGAACGCCATCGAGCACGCAGTGTAGGTCAGGCGCTGGGCGGCCTGCGGTCGCGGTCCGCCGCCGCCGGCGTCGCGGTCAGGCCGGCAGCGGCCGCGCGTCCTCGAGGATGATGCCGTCGGGCGGGTCGTCGACGGGATCGCGCTCCTCGACGAGGGCCTCCTCGGCGGCGTCGGCCTCCAGCGCGGCCTCCTCCTCGGCGGCGATCCGGTCGAGCACCTCCGGCGCGAGCCCGTCGTCGCTGGGCGGCAGGCGCTCGTCGAGCGGGAGCCCCGGGCGCCGCTGCTGGGCGACGACGAGCTGCTCGGCGGGCGACAGCTCGACCGCGAGCTCCTCGAGCCCCTCGATCCGCGCGGCGAGCTCCTCGTCCGAGAGCTGGTCGTCGAGCGGCGGGGGGATCAGCTCCTCGGCCGGCGTCTCGATGTCGAGCACGTGGTCGACGAGCGCGAAGCCGGTGATCTCGGAGGGATAGCGCCGCCGCCGGTAGGCGCCGCCGCCGTTGGACTGCGAGCCGCCGGTCCCCGCGGACGTGTTGCCGCCGTTCGTGATGACGCTGCCGCTCAGGACCTCGCGGACCGTCTCGACGTGGACGCCGGAGCCGCCGATGACGACGTGGTCGCCGGGCAGCACGCCGCGCGTGTCGAAGCCGCTGCGCCAGCCGCGATAGCACCAGCGCCCGGCCTTCGCGTGCTGCTCGATCGACAGGACCGACGCCATCCACCAGGTGCCGATCTTCGGCACGCCGGCGCGCTGCAGCGCCCGCCAGCACCACACCCCGCACCACGGCTGGCCGACGAGGCCCTGCGCGCCGCCGGCACAGGCGACCTGCGCCGCGCGGATGCCGTCGGAGCGGTTGTCGGTGTTGGAGTTGCGCGGCTGCTCGGTGATGCCCTCGCGGTCGCCCAGCCACTTCAGCGTCCGTCCGCGCGAGGAGCCCGAACCGGTGGCCAGCGGCATGCCCGTCTCGGGGTCGTGCGTCGCCTTCCAGACCTCGAAGGCCGTTCCGTGGCGCGTCGCGATCGACAGCGCCCGGTAGCGGTTGCGGCGCTCGGCGGCGTTCCAGCCGCTGTCGCTGGCGAGCGCGAACAGCTGCTTGCGGCGACGGACGAGCCAGTCGACGTTCGCCGTCTTGCGCGCGCGCTGGTCGTCCGTCGACGACGTCAGCGCGAGCATGACCTCGCGCTCCTCGATGTAGGCGTCCTCGGTCGGCGTGCAGCCGGCCGCCGGCAGGCGCACCTGGCGGCGCGGGCTGGCCTCGCGCAGGGTTCCGGGCGTCAGCATCGCGTAGCGCCGGCGGCGGTCGCCGCGCTCCCAGCCGGGCTCGACGCCGGCCACCTGACCCTCGGCACGGCGGAAGATCTGCTTGCGCTGGGAGTCCAGCCAGGCGCGCGCCTCATCGCGCCGGTTGCGCTGGGCGGCCGTGAAGCCCGGCCAGTCGCTGATCGATCGCAGCTTGCAGTATTCGTCGTAGTGCGCGCGCTCGGCGCTCGTCAGATGCTCGTAGCCCATGGCCCCTCGACTCGATCGCGGCGTTTCGTCGTCGTCCCGCTGCCAACCGGCCGACCGTACAGCGATCCGGTCCGCCGCGGTGTGAATTTCGGCACATTGGCGACCGCGCGGGCCACGCGCGCGACGGTCGGGTGCACGCCGAGAGCAACTTTTCCGCCCCGAATGACATATAGGTGGGCAGTGACGGCGCGGCGCCGGGGTCGCCGCGTTGGGAGCCCATTCAGGGGGAGATCCACATGAGACGCAGTTCGCAGCGCGCCGGGGGCTGGATCGTCGGCCTGCTGGCGGTCGTGCTCGCCGGCCCGGCGCTCGCGCAGGCGCAGAGCACGAAGCCGGGCGTGAGCACCGGCGCCGTCGCCGACCGCACGTCGCAGAGCGCCACGCTGCTCGGCAGGGTCGATCCGAACGGCGCGCAGACGACGTACTTCTTCCAGTACGGCACGACGAGGCTCTACGGCGCCGCAACGCCGCCGGGCGTCATGCGCGGAAGCGTCGGCGCGATGAACGTCACGGCCCAGGTCGGGGCGCTCGCGCCGTTCACCACGTACCACTACCGGCTGGTCGCGCGCAACCGCAACGGCACCGTCCTCGGCGCCGACCGGACGTTCAAGACGCTGCGCCAGCCGCTGGGCCTCGCGCTCGCCGCGACGCCCAACCCGGTCCCGTTCGGCAGGCCCGCGGTGCTCGCCGGCACGCTGACCGGCACGGGCAACGCCAACCGCCGGGTCATGCTGCAGTCCAACCCGTTTCCGTACACCCAGGGCTTTCAGCCGACGGCGAACGTCCAGCTCACCAACGCCCTCGGGCAGTTCGCCTTCCCGCTGCTGTCGGTCCCGCTCAACACGCAGTACCGCGTCGTCATCCCCGACCGGCCGCAGGTCGCCAGCCCGATCGTCAGCGTCGGCGTCGCCGTGCGCGTCGGGACGAACACGAGTCGCACGCGCGTGCGGACGGGTCGCGTCGTGCGGTTCTTCGGCACGGTCCGCCCGGCCCGGCCGGGGGCGCAGTTCGCGGTCCAGCGGCTGCGGCGCGGAAGCTGGGTCACGCTGACCGGCGGCATCACGCACGGCTCGGCCCGGGGCGTCTCGCGCTACGCCAAGCGGGTGCGCATCCGGCGCGGCGGGCGCTACCGCGTGTTCGTGGCGATCGTCGACGGCAACTACGTCTCGAGCGCGGGCCGTACGGTCCGGATCACGCGCGTGTTCTGAGCCGGGCGACGAGCTCGTAGACCGCCTCGCCGACGGCGTCGAGGCTGCGCCGCGAGACGGCGTCGAGGTCGTCGGCGAGCGAGTCGCGCTGGGGGTAGTCGAAGTCGATGACGTCGATCGCGGGGATCCCCCGGCGCATGAACGGCGTGTGGTCGTCGATGATCTCGCCCGTCGTGAGGTCGGGAAACAGCGCGCCGACGCCGACGGCGCGGGCGGCGGCGCGCAGCCGTTCCCACAGCCGGCGGTCGGAGCCCTGCTCGCGCGGGAAGCTCAGCCCGCGCTTCTCGGCGATGTAGTCGAGCAGCACGAGCTTCGCGGTCTCGCCGTCGTGGCGCTCGGCATAGGCGCGCGAGCCGCGCAGGCCGCAGGCCTCGAACGGCGTGCAGCCGGCCGGCTCCTCCTCGCCGTCGAACAGCACGAAGCGCAGCCCGCGTGCGGTGCGCGGGCGCTCGGCGCGCGCGAACGCGCGCGCAAGCGTGACGACCGCGGCCGTGCCGGCGGCGCCGTCGTTTGCGCCGACGAAGCCCTCCGGCGCGGCCTCGACGTCGTAGTGCGCGGCGACGACGATCGCCGGCGGGCGGCCCGGCACCGACCCGACGACGTTGCGCAGCCGCGGGTGGCCGGGGATGGCCTCGAAGCGCCCGCGCGGCAGCAGCGACCGCAGACGGACCGCGAGCCGTCGCAGCGACGGCGAGCCGGCGGGCCGCCAGCC
>DASZOA010000601.1:0-1862 GCA_035551055.1 Solirubrobacteraceae bacterium | reverse complement strand
GCTCTAGCCGTTCGTGGCGGTCTCCGGCTCTGGCGCGGACATCGTGACGCGGCGCACGTCGACGTCGCCGTAGCGATCGGCGGTGCTCGTGCCGGCCGGCGCGCACCTCTTCTTCATGACGGCGATCTTGCCCTGGATCTTGACCCGGTGGCCGACCGCCGGCAGCGTGCCGGGCGCGTAGTCGTTGAGCTTCAGCCTGAACGCGTCGCCCGCGGCGACCGTGTACTCGGCGCCGGCGACCTGGACGCCCTTCTTGGCGGCGTCCTGATCGGCGATGTCGCCGGACTTGCGCGCGTGGGCGTTGGCCGACGTGACCTTCACCGTGACCGTCGCCTCGCTCGCCGGGGTGGACGGGTCGTCGGCGGCGACGCTGACGAGCGTGCCGCGCACGACGAAGCCGACCTTGTGCATCTTCGTGCAGCTCTTGCCGTGCGTGCCCGACTTGCCCTTGCCCTTCGCGTGATCGGGCTTGGCGGCCAGGCCGGTCGCCGGGACGGCGAGCAGTGCGCCTGCCGCAACCAGCGACGACAGCATCCGTGTGTTCTTCGACATGGCTTCTCCTGAGCGATGTTTGGTTGAGCTCCTGGCCTCCAGGTTGCCTCGTCTGCGCGCGTTTGCAGCGTGCTTCTCACGCACTCCTCACACAGCACGTGCTCTGCGCGGCGCGCCCAGCTCGGCCAGCGGAGGGCGCGCGGGCGGGGCGCCGACCGCCCCCGCGTCGAGCAGCCGCCGCTCGCGCCAGAGCCGGCTCGTGACCGCGGCGAGCACCGCGGCGGCCATCGGCGCGAGCTCCTCCAGCGGCCGGTGGCGGTTCTGGCGCGAGCCGAGGTCGACCTGCGCGAGCGCGTCGCCGCCGGCGTGCGCGAAGACGTCGAGCAGCAGCCCGATCTCGACCGCGTAGCCGGTGCAGAACGCCATCTGCTCGAGCAGCTCGCGGCGCGCGGCGACCTCGCCGGCGAGCGGCTGGCGGACGCCCGCGAGCTCGGGATAGAACGCGGCCAGCAGCGGCCGCGCGGCGAGCTCGGTGACGCGCCCACCGCCGGTCGGCAGGACGTCGTCGGCGCCGTTCTTGAACGGCCGCCGGTAGAAGCCCTTGACGAACTGCACGTCGGGCACGCAGACGAGCGGCCCGAGCAGGCCGCAGGCGAAGTGCGCGCCGAAGTCCTCGGAGTCGGCATCGACGAAGCAGACGAGCTCGCCGCGCACGACGCTGAGCGCGCGCCACATCGCGTCGCCCTTGCCGAGCACGGGACCGAACTGCGCCAGCAGCTCGGCGGGACGGACGACCTCGGCGCCGAGCCGCGCCGCGATCGCGCCCGTCCCGTCGCGCGAGTCGTCGTCGAGCACGAGCACCTGATCGACGACGCCCGCCTCGAGCAGCCCGACGAGCGGCGCGACGACGCCGGCGATCGTCGCCGCCTCGTCGCGCGCGGGCACGCAGACGGAGATCGACTCCCGGCGCTCGGCGCGCAGGCGATCGGCCGGAAACTCGGCGTGGTCGAAGCTGCGCACCCCCAAGGCGCTCGTACTATGGCAGCGCGTGTCCGTCGCCCCCGACGTCCAGCCCTGGAGCGCCCTGCTCGACCTCGGCCGCGCCGACGCCCGGCTCGTCCGCGAGGCCTTCGAGGGAGCCCGCGCGCCGGTCACCGAGCCGCTGCCCGACGAGCTTCACCCGGCGCTGCTCGACGCCCTGCGCGGGGCGGGGATCGAGTCGCTGTGGTCCCATCAGGCGCAGGCGCTGCACGCCGCCTGGGCGGGGCCGACGATCGTCACGACCGGCACCGCGTCGGGCAAGTCGCTGTGCTTCAACCTGCCGACGCTCGACGTCCTGTGCCGCGACGCCAAGGCGCGCGCGCTGTACC
>DASZOA010000600.1:0-8311 GCA_035551055.1 Solirubrobacteraceae bacterium | reverse complement strand
GGCCCGCAGCCGCGGCGTGCGGGCCCCATGCGCGGCATGGCTAGCGGCTCCCGACCGTCGTCGGCAGCGCGACGATCGCGTTGTCGGCGGGGTAGGCGTCACGCGCCCCGACGAGCGTTGCGACCGCCTGGAAGCTGACCTTGCCCAGCGTCGCGTCGTCCGGTCCGAACGTGTAGCCGATGGTGAACGAGGTGGTTCGCCCCCCCGTGCGAACCGGTACTCCCTGCGTCACCTGCCCGACCTGCTCGAACCCTCCGCCGCCGGGCACGCTGCGCAGCAGCGCGACCTCGACGGTCTCGGCGTATCGCGTGTTGCTCACGCCGACGCTGAGCCGGGCGGTCTGCCCGACGCGCGCCGACTTCGGCACGCTCAGCTTCGTGATCGCGACATCGTGCGTCCGCACCGCGACGTCGTGTGCGGTCGACGCCGTTCGGCCGTCGTTCGTCGTGATCTCCAGCTCCGCCCGGTAGTCGCCGTCGGCGGCATAGCGGTGGGATGGACAGCAGCCGACCGCCGTCGCGCCGTCGCCGAACCCCCACGCCCACGCGGCGATCCCGGCCTCGTCCCATGAATGGCCGTGGAACTGCACATCGTCCAGCGACGACGGCTCGCTCGGGTGGTAGAAGAAGCTCGCCACCGCCGGCGGCGCCGCGTCGAGCGAGATGTGCACCGGCGAGGAGGAGTGATGCCCGGCGGCGAGCTGCAGGTAGTACGTCGTCCCCGCCTGTGCGCGGAAGATCGCCGACGACCAGGAGGCGCACGCCACCTGCTCGAGCGATCCCAGCGAGTCGCCGGTGTACACCGCCAGCGGGGCGACTCCCCACGACGATCGCGAGACCCGGTAGGAGTCCGTCTTCGACGGGGTGAACGCATACCAGACGGTCTTCTGCCCGGCGCCTGCGCAGGCTGTGGGCTCGCCGTCCTCGGCGGTCGCCGCCGTGAGCAGCGGCTCGTCGGCGAACGGGACGGAGCCGATCGGCTTGGCGTCGGCGAAATGGTCGTTGGGCGGTGGCTGGACCTCCTTGATCTCGATGCGCAGCTGCCCCGTGGAGCCGAACAGCGTGCTGCCCTGCACGTAGTACGTCTCGCCGGCCTTCACGCGGGCCGCCACCGGCTCGGACCCGAAGTTCTCGCAGCCCATGAAGCTCAGGCCGCCGAGACCGCTTCCGTCCTGCCGGTAGACGCTGAGCTGCGACCACGAGATTCCGGTGCTCGCGGCCGTCAGCGTCGCATCGGCCGACGGCGTGACCGCGTACCACACCGAGTTCTCCACGAAGTGGCAGAACTGCGGCTCGCCGGTCTCGATCGTGGCGCCGGCCGTGTCCACCGCATCGGTGAACGGCAGGCTCACCACCGGCGTCGCCGAGGCGAAGTCGTCGTTCGCGGGCGCCGCCAGCGCGCCCGCCGGCGCGAGCAGCGCCAGCAGGAGCACGGCGCCGACCGCGCCGGCGATCGCCGTCCGATACCGCGGCCGGCGCGATCGCGTGGTTGCTGAGAGGAGCGTTGCTGAGCTGACCATCGGACTTTCCTTCCGCTGGGTTGTGTGGGACCGCCCGCGCCGCCCGAACGGGGGTGCGGGATGCCCGGCCTGCGTGAAAGCCAGGCAATGGCGACCGGCCGGTCGCCATCGATGGTCGACGGGCGGTCGCGCGGCCGCTACGTCCAAGATCCCGCGGCTCGGCGACCGCGGGTCGACCGATTCGCGGTCGCCCGGCCCCCGCGACCGACGTCCCGACGTTCAGCCGACCTTCGGCCGACGCCGTCGCGGGCCGCCCGCCGCCTTGGGCTGCTCGTCGCGCGCCGCCGTTTCAGGTCCCGCGCCGGTCTGCTGGGCCTACGGCAGCCGCCCGCCGAGCCGCAGCGAGCTTGCCACCGCGGCGGCCAGCAGCAGCAGCGCCGCGCCGGCGAACCCCGCCGTGATCTCGCGCTGCTCGGGCTTGGTTCCGATCTGCGAGCCGAGCCGGTCGTAGACAGCGTCGAGCTCGTCTGCGTCCTCGGCGCGAAACGCCTCGCCGCCCGACGTCGACGCGATCCGCCGCAGCGCCTCGGGATCGGGCGGCACGTGCAGCAGCCGGCCCTGGACCCTGATCGTGCCGTCCTGCGTGCCGAGCGCGACGGTGAAGATCGGCACGCCCAGGCGCCGCGCCTCGGCGGCGACCTCGTCGGCCGCCGATCCGTCGGTCGCCGATCCGTCGGAGAGCAGGACGATCGCCGACGGCGGGCGGCGGGCCGAGCCGTCGGCCGTGCGGATCTGCAGGTCGTCGAGTGCCGTGCGCAGGCCGGCGCCCGTCGCCGTGCCGGCGACCGGCTGCAGCGTGGCGAGCGCAGCTGAGACGGCGGCGTGGTCGGCGGTTGGCGTCTGCAGCGTGTGGGCGACGTCCGAGTAGCTAACGAGCCCGACGCGCAGCTCGTCGGGCACCTTCTCCAGGAAGCCCTCGGCGGCCTGGCGGGCGGCCTCCAGGCGCGTCGGGTTGACGTCGGTGGCCGACATCGACCGCGAGATGTCGGTCACGAGCACGACCGACGCCCGCTCGACCGGGACCTGGATGGTCTGCTCCGGGCGCGCGAGCGAGATCGCCAGCGCCGCGAGCGCGAGCGCGAGGAGCGCGAACGGCAGATGGCGGCTCCAGCGCGGCTCGGGTGCGGCGACGGCCGCGAGCGTCGCCAGCGCCGGAAAGCGGATCGGGTAGCGCCGCCGGCGGCGGCCGGCGGCGACATGCAGCGCGATCGCCAGCGGTACCACGAGCAGGAACAGCAGCGCGAGCGGCTCGGCGAAGCTCACGACCGCGCCCCGCTACTCGGCGCCATCTCGACGGTGAAGGCCATCGCTACCGCAGCGCCCGTCCCAGCGCCCGCAGCCAGTCGCCGCTCGTCGACAGCACGACGTGCTGCGCGCGGGCCGAGCGCAGCTCGGCGGCGACCGCGGCGCGCTCCTGCGCGGCGGCCTCGGAGAAGCGCGCGCGCAGTCGGCGGCGCGAGGTGTCGACCTCGATCAGCCGGCCCGACTCGGGATCGACGAGCGCCAGCCGCCCCGCCGGCTCCAGGCGCTCCTCGCGCGGATCGCGGATCTCGACCGCGAGCAGCCGGTGGCGGGCGCCGAGCGAGCGCAGCGGCCGGCGCCAGTCCAGCGTGCCGCGGAAGTCCGACACGACGGCGACGAGTCCCGGCTGGCGCGCGAGGCGGCCGGCCTTGTGCAGCACGGGTGTCAGCCCGCGGTCGGCCGCGCCGTCGACGGCAACGCCCTCGGCGAGCAGCCGCCTGAGCCCGAGCTTCGCGTTCGGCCCGCCGCGCGGCGGCAGCACCTTCTCCCCCCCGCCGGCGGTCAGGACGGCGAGCCGGCCGCCGTGGCGCGTCGCCGCGCGGGCGACGACCTGGGCGACGCCCTCGGCGACGTCGGACTTCAGCCGGTCGGCGGTGCCGAAGGCCATCGACGCCGAGAGGTCGAGCACGAGCCAGGTCGTGAGGATCCGCTCGGGCACCTGCAGGCGCACGTGTGCGACACCGGTGCGCGCCGACGCCGCCGGATCGAGCTGGCGCACGTCGTCGCCGAGCTCGTAGGGGCGCAGCTGGGCGAGCTCGGTGCCGCTGCCCACGCCCGGCGCGAGCCGGTCGCCCGGAAGCACGCCCGCGCCGCGGCGCGCGATCGACAGCGCGAGCGCGTCGACGAGCGCGGACGGGATCGGCCCCGGCCCCTGGCGGGCCGGCGGCACGCGCAGGCTGGCGGTCGGCGCGGGCATCGGCCTACGCGGCGTCGTGCTCGGAGACGTACGTCGGGGCCGCGACCGCGCCGTCGCTCAGGACGCCGAGCAGGCGGTCGAGGATGTCGTCGGCGCTGATGCCCTCCGACAGCGCGTCGTAGGAGAGCACGAGCCGGTGGCGCAGGACGTCGCGCGCGAGGTCGCGGACGTCGTCGGCGAGCACGTGGCGGCGGCCGCGCAGCAGCGCGAGCGCCTGGCCGGCCTGCACCATGCCGATCGCGCCGCGCGGGCTGGCGCCGTACAGGATCAGCTCGCCGAGGTCGTCGAGCCCGTAGCGCTCGGGGTTGCGGGTGCCGTCGACGAGCTGGACGGCATACGCGACGACCTCGCGGTCGACGAAGATCTCGCGCGCCGCGCGCTGGAAGCGCTCGAGCTCGGGCATCGACAGCCGCACCGCGACGTTCTCCGGCGGCCGCAGCGAGCGGCCGACGACGGACGCCTCCTCGCCGAGCGTCGGGTAGTCGACGAGCACCTTGAACAGGAAGCGGTCGACCTGCGCCTCGGGCAGGGGATAGGTGCCCTCGGACTCGATCGGGTTCTGGGTGGCGAGCACGAGGAACGGCTGCGGGACGGTGTAGCTCTCGGTGCCGATCGTCACCTGGTGCTCCTGCATGACCTCGAGCAGCGCCGACTGCACCTTGGCCGGGGCGCGGTTGATCTCGTCGGCGAGCAGGAAGTTGCCGAACACCGGCCCGAGCTCGGTGTCGAAGGTGCCGGTGTTCGGGCGGTAGATGCGCGTGCCGACGAGGTCCGCGGGCACGAGGTCGGGCGTGAACTGGATGCGGCGGAAGGTTCCGGCCATGACGTCGGCGAGCGTGCGGACGGTCAGCGTCTTGGCGAGCCCGGGCACGCCCTCCAGCAGCACGTGTCCGCCCGCGAGCAGCGCGACGAGCAGGCGCTCGAGCATCGCGTCCTGGCCGACGATGACCCGCTTGACCTCGTAGAGGACCTCCTCGAGGACCTGGCGCGGCGGGCGGCCCTCGTCGTCGGGCGGCGGCGAGAACGGATAGGCAGTGCTGCTCATGGGCGTCCTTTCTAGACGAGCCGTCGGAACCAGTGCAGGGACAGCAGGGCGCCGGCGGCGAGCAGCGCGAGCGCGCCGCCGGTGAATGCGGCGGTGATCTCGCGCTGCTCGTCGCGGTAGCCGATCCGCGAGCCGAGCTCCTCGTAGACGGCGCTGAGGTTCTTCGCGGTCTCGGCGGTGTACGCGCGCCCGCCGGAGATCTCGGCGACCTCGCGGCTCTCGTTCGGATCGGGCGGGACGGGCCTCGTCGCCAGCGTCCCGTTGCGCCGAGGCACATGGATGACGCCGTCGGGGGTCCCGAGCGTGACGGTGTAGATCGGGATCTTCAGGTCCTTCGCGCGCCGGGCGAGCTCCTGCGGCGCGCGGCCGCGCACCGACGCCCCGTCGGAGAGCAGGATGATCGCCGACGGGACGCGCTGCCCGTCGGCGGTCTTCTCGCGGGCGAGCGCGCCGAGCGCCACGGCGAGCGCCTCGCCGGTGGCCGTGCCGCCGCTGGGCCGCAGCGCGGCGATCGCGCTGCGGACGGCGGCGCGGTCGGTCGTCGGGCTCTCCACCAGGCGCGGCGCGTGGTTGAACGCGACGAGCCCGACGCGCACGGCCGCCGGCACCTCGTCGAGGAACGCGTTGGCCGCCTCGCGCGCGGCCTGCAGCCGCGTCGGCGGGACGTCATCGGCCTGCATCGAGCCCGAGTAGTCGGTCGTGAGCATGATCGACGCCCGCTCGACGGGGACGGCGACGGTCGCCTGCGGCTTGGCCAGCGCGAGGATCAGCACGGTCAGCGCGAGCGCGTAGGCGGCGAGCGGCACGTGGCGCCGCCAGCCGGGGCTGCGCGGCACGACCGAGGCCTGCAGCGCGGGCGCGGCGAACGCCGCCGCCGCGGCGCGACGGGCCCGCTCGTGGCGAAGGTACGCGACGACCCCCAGCGGCACGAGCACCAGCGCGAGCAGGAAGAGCGGCTGGGCGAAGCTCATCAGGGGCCGAGCGGGGTACTGCCCGGCGCCTTCTCGGGCCGCGTGCCGAGCCTCACCTGCAGCGTCTCCTCGGCGCCCGCGCGGCGCACCTCGAGCTCGATCTCGTCGCCCGGCCGGCGGTCCTGGATCGCGGCGCTGATGTCCTCCGGCGCCTCGATCGTCTGTCCGTCGACGCGCGCGACGACGTCGCCGGGCCGCACCCCGGCCTGGTCGGCGGGACCGCCGGCGACGACCTCGGCGACGAGCGCCCCCCGGCCGACGGTGCTGCCGATCGACGAGACGCCGAGGTAGGGACGGCTGATCGCGCCGCCGCTGCGCAGCCGCGGCACGACCTGGCGGACGGTGTTCGACGGGACGGCAAACCCGATCCCGACGTTGCCGCCCCCGCCGCCGGCGGTCGCGATCTGCGAGTTGACGCCGATGACGCGCCCGGCGGCGTCGAGCAGCGGGCCGCCGGAGTTGCCCGGGTTGATCGGGGCGTCGGTCTGGATGACCTTGTCGATCGAGAAGCCGTTGGGCGCCTTGATCGCGCGCCCGACGCCGGAGACGATCCCCACCGTGACGGTGTTGCCGAGGCCGAGCGGATAGCCCATCGCGACCGCGAGGTCGCCGACCTTGACCGCGTTGGAGTCGGCCAGTGCGGGCGGGTCGAGGCCGCGCGTGTGCGAGGCGTCGACGCGCAGCACGGCGAGGTCGGTGGAGGCGTCGCTGCCGAGCACCTCGGCGTCGACGGCGGCGCGCCGGTCGTCGAAGCGCACCTGCACCTGACTGGAGCCGGCGACGACGTGCGCGTTGGTGACGACCGTGCCGTCGCGATCGACCACGAACCCGGTCCCGCCGGCGGCCGTGCCGCCGCCGCCGCGCGCGCTCACGCGCACGACGCTCGGGCTGACCCGCTCGAAGATCTCGCGCACGGCCCGCGAGCGCGCGTCGGGCGCCACGCCGCCGGGCGCGGCCGGCAGCGCCGCGACGGGCGCAGAGGCGTCATCGTCGTCGCGCAGCAGGCTCGCGCCGAGGACGCCGCCGCCGAACAGGACGACCGCGATCAGCACGCCGATCGCGACGAGCGGCCAGACCGGCCGCGGCGGCGCGGGCGGCGCGGGCGCGGGCTCGGGCCGCGGCCGCGGGGCGGCCACGGTCGGCTTCGGTGCCAGCCACCGCGTGTGCTCGTCTTCCTCGCGCGGATCGGTCCAGAGGCGCTCGGGCTCCGAGCGCCGCCGGCGAGGCTCGTCGTCTGTCATGCGCACCACGGTAGGACGAGGATGTCAACAGTGCGTAAGTTGCGCGGCGCGCTGCGTAAGACGGGCGTAAGAGCGCGATCGCGGGACCGGCGGGGATTCGGGCTCGAGCAGGGTCACGAGCGCGTCACGGCGGGCTGTCGGCCGGCTGCCGGCAGCGACTCAGCCCCCGCGCATGAGCGCGAGGCGGTCGGCCGTGTGGTCGCGCAGCCGGGCGCTCTCGTCGTAGCCTCCGCGCTGGACCGCCGCGCGCCAGCCGCGGACGCGGGTCTTGTCGCCCTTGCGGTTGTGGTTGATGTGATCGTTCGCGTAGGCCAGTCCCTTGCGCACCTCATCCGCCCTGGCCACGACGTTGCCCGCCGCGGCCACGAGTCCGTAGTCGTCCTTGACGGCGCCGAGCGTCGCCCCGTACTGCGCCTGCGCGTCGAGGTCGTACTTGGCCGGCGCGGTCGCGCGCAGCCGGAGCAGCACATGGCTCTTCAAGGCGGCCACGTCCGCCGGCAACGCGGCGATGGGGGCGCCGAGGATCGCCACCAGCCAGCGCTGAACGCGGCTGTGACCATCCGGGGCGCGATCGCCCACCGCAGCGTCCTCGGCGAAGGCGAGCGCCTTGTAGAGGTAGATCGCGAACTGGTCGGCGTTGGCGACCGCGGCGATCGTCGCGTGCTGATCGGCGATGGCCGCCGCGTTGAAGTACCACTGCGCACGGGTGCGGTGGTGACTTTCCACGAGAGGCGCGGCGCCGCGGTGGTCGCCGACGACCTTCATCGTGAGCGGGTTGGCGAAGTTGCGCCCGCCGGCGTGGAACGTCGCCCACTGGGTGTGCCACGACTGGCCGCCGGCGCCGTACATCTGCACGTAGAACCGCGGATCGGACCCGATGGCGCCGAGGTTGTCCTCGGCGTTGCGGGCGTAGTTCTCGAGCGTGACGTAGTCCGAGCCGTCCTTCGCCACGACTCCGCCCCAGTGGAAGCGCCACAGTGTGGCGGGGCTCGGCGCGTTCTCGACTCGTGCGTGGTAGGGGTCTTGCACCATGCCGCCGACGGTCTCGCCCAGGCGGCTCGTGAGCAGGCCCTCGCCGACGTCGGGATCGGCGTACTCGTTGACCGCCATCTGCTGGGCGGCGAGATCGAGCGCCGCGTTCGGCGCGACGTTCAGGTGCGCGTGCATCGCCGTGCCGTACGCGACGCCGATGTTCTCGCTGTGCGTCGCCAGGGCCCCCGGGGCGGTCTGCAGGTCGATGTTCTGCGCATGATGCGTCCCGGCGAGCTCGTCGGCGACGTAGAAGGGAAGGATCGACTCGTACACGGTCTCGTAGCC
>DASZOA010000599.1:0-4418 GCA_035551055.1 Solirubrobacteraceae bacterium | reverse complement strand
GTCGACCGTCGACGCGATCCGCTCAGGCGTCGTCTACGGCTTCGCCGGCGCGATCGACGGCATCCTGCGCCGCCTGCTCGACGAGCTCGGCGAGGAGACCGACACGATCGCCACCGGCGGGCTCGCGGGCGCGATCGTCCCGTTCACCGAGCTGATCGACGAGGTCGACGACCTGCTGACGCTGACCGGGCTGCGGCTGCTGTGGGAGCGCAACTCGTAGCGTCTCGGGCGGCGCTCGGCGCCATCGTCACGGCGTGCGCTCGAACCCACCCCCTTCGTCGCTGCCGTTTTCAGCAGACGCTTCGCCGGCACCCGGCGGCGGCGCGGAGCTCCACCGTCCACCTACCATGAACACAACCGTGCCTCGCACGCTCAACGACCCCTGGAAGCTCGCGCACCTCGACGTGCCCAACCGCGTCGTGCTCGCGCCGCTGGCGGGCATCGGCAACTGGTTCGTGCGCCTGCAGGCCAAGCGCTACGGCGCGGGCATGGCGATCTCGGAGATGGTGTCGAGCTTCGGCGTGCACCACGGCAACGAGAAGACGCGCAGCGAGCTGCTGCGCGTCGAGCGCGCCGAGCGCGCCGGCGGGCCGGTGGCGATCCAGCTCTTCGGCCAGGAGCCCGAGGTCATGCGCAGCGCGGCGGCCCTCGTCGCGCGCGACACGCCGGCCGACGTGATCGACCTCAACATGGGCTGCCCGGTGCCGAAGGTCTGCAAGACCGGCGCAGGCGCGGCGCTGATCGACGACCCCGACCTCGCCGTCGAGGTCGCGCGGGCCGCGCGCGAGGGCTCCGGGCTGCCGGTCACCGTGAAGCTGCGCAGCGCCCGGCGCGTCGGCGAGCGCGACGGCTTCGAGCTCGCGCACCGGCTCGTCGACGAGGCCGGGGTGGCGGCGATCGGCTTTCATCCGCGCTCGGCGCAGGTCCACCACAAGGGCTCGCCCGATCTCGACCTCGCGCGCGAGCTCGTGCGAACGCTGCACGCGCCGGTGATCCTCAGCGGCGGGATGAACGACGCCGGCGCGATCCGCCGCGCCTTCGAGCACACCGGCTGCGAGGCGGTCATGCTCGCCCGCGGCGCGCTCGGAAACCCGTGGCTGTTCGCGCGCCTGCTCGGCGCCCGCGACGACGACCCCACCGTCGGCGAGGTGCTCGCCGAGCTGGAGTGGGTCATGGAGCGGGCCGTCGAGCACCTCGGCGAGCGTCGGGCGGGCCGCTACCTGCGCAAGTTCTATCCCTGGTACGTCGAGCGCATCGGCGGCTCCAAGGCGCTGCAGGCGGCGCTCCAGGCGACCGACACAGTCGGCGAGGCGAGGGCCGTGCTCGCGACCGTCGACGTCCTGTCGGCCGCCGCTTGACGCGCTGCTATCCTGCCACGTCGCCCGCGGAGCCGGCCGAACCTCCCACCCCGCCCGCAGGCGGGTTTTTCTATCTCGCGAACACCATGCCGAAGGACGTCCTCCTCACCCCCGAGGGACTCGAGAAGCTCAAGGCCGAGCTTGCGGTCCTGCAGGGCGACAAGCGCCGCGAGGTCGCCCAGCGCATCAAGGAGGCGCGCGAGTTCGGCGACATCGCCGAGAACTCCGAGTACGACGATGCCAAGAACGAGCAGGCGATGCTCGAGGCCCGCATCGCGCAGGTCGAGGAGCGCCTGCGCTCGGCGACGGTCGTCGATGCGAAGGACGTCTCGACCGACAGCGTCCAGGTCGGCTCGACCGTCAACGTCAAGGAGGAGGACAGCGGCAAGACGCAGAAGTTCACGATCGTCGGCCCGCCCGAGGCCAAGCCGCCCGAGCGGCTGTCCTATGAATCGCCGGTCGGCAAGGCGCTGCTCGGCCACAGGCGCAACGAAGTGGTCGACGTCGCGCTGCCCAACGGCCGCACCCTGAAGTACAAGATCACGAAGATCGACGTCGGGCTGTAGCCGCCACTAGGCTGCGGCAATGGCCGACGAGCTGCTCGCCGTCAGGCGCGCGAAGCTCGACAGGCTGCGCGCCGACGGCATCGACCCGTTCCCGCACGCGTTCCCCGGCGTCGAGCCCGTCGCCGCGGTGCTGGCGGCGCACGCGGCGCTGGGCGCGGGCGAGGAGACCGACGCCGCGCACCGCGTCGCCGGCCGTCTCGCCGCGCGCCGCGGCCAAGGGGGGATGGCGTTCCTCGACCTCGTCGACCGCTCCGGCCGCTTGCAGCTGCAGGCGCGCCAGGACGTGCTCGGCGAGGAGGCGCACGAGCGGCTGCTCACGCAGGTCGATCTCGGGGACATCATCGGCGTCGACGGGACCGCGCTGCGCACGAGGCGCGGCGAGCTGTCGCTGCGCATCGACGACTTCGCCGTCCTCGCCAAGTCGCTGCGCCCGCCGCCGGAGAAGCACCACGGCCTGCAGGACGTCGAGACGCGCTACCGCCGCCGCGAGCTCGACCTCATGGCCAACGAGGAGGCGCGCGAGCTGTTCATCGCGCGCGCGCAGATCATCACCGCGGTACGCGGCTACCTCGACGGCGAGGGCTTCGTCGAGGTGGAGACCCCGATCCTGCAACCGCTCTACGGGGGCGGCATCGCCCGCCCGTTCACGACGTACCACAACGCGCTGGACCGCATGCTGTACCTGCGCATCGCGACCGAGCTGTACCTCAAGCGCTGCATCGTCGGCGGCCTCGAGCGCGTCTACGAGCTGGGGAAGGACTTTCGCAACGAGGGGCTGTCGCCCAAGCACAACCCGGAGTTCACGGTGCTGGAGTTCTACGAGGCGTACACGGACTACGACGACGTGGCGCACCGGCTGGAGGCGCTCGTTACGCGCGTCGTCGAGCAGGTGGGGGCACGCGGACCGATCGACTTCGCCGCGCCGTGGCGGCGCATGACGTTGCGCGAGGCGATCCTCGAGCACGCCGGCGTCGACTTCCGCGGGCATCCGGATCGCGAGGACCTCGTGGCCGCGATCGGCGACAGGCTGCCGACGGAGGGCCGCACGTGGCCGCAGCTCGTCGACGACCTGCTGAGCCGGTTCGTCGAGCCCAAGCTGCAGCAGCCGACGTTCCTCTTCGACTATCCCGTCGAGCTCTCGCCACTGGCCAAGCGGCACCGCACCGAGCCGGGGCTCGTCGAGCGCTGGGAGGCCTTCTGCGGCGGCGTCGAGATCGCCAACGCGTTCACCGAGCTCAACGACCCCGACGAGCAGCGCGCCCGCTTCGCGGCGCAGGCGCGCCTGGCGGCGGCGGGCGACGAGGAGGCGGCGCCGTACGACGAGACGTTCGTCGAGGCGCTCGAGCTCGGGATGCCGCCCACGGGCGGCGTGGGACTGGGTATAGACAGGCTCGTGATGGCGCTGCGCGACCGATCGGCGATCCGCGAGGTCGTCCTGTTCCCTGCAATGCGCGACTGATGCGTGACGCGTGCAACATCTGGGCACCCGGGGCGTTGGTAAACTGCCCCATGTCCGCCATCTGCCCCCGATCGCTCATCCATTTCGTTTGCGGAGCCGAAAGGATGTGCATGTCGGGTACTTCGCTGTCCGTAGAACCTCATCCGGACCACGCATGAACCGAGGCTAGAGGCCCCGCCCAGCAGGAAGGATCAAGCAGTCATGTTCGAGCGATTCACAGAGCGAGCCCGTCAGGTGGTCGTTCTCGCGCAGGAAGAAGCGCGCACGCTCAAGCACAACTACATCGGGACCGAGCACATCCTGCTCGGCCTCCTCCGCGAGGAGGAAGGTCTCGCCGCGCGGGTTCTCGAGAGCCTCGACATCACCGTCGAGCGCGTGCGCGCCCAGGTCGTGCGGATCGTCGGTTCGGGCGAGGAGGTGACCTCCGGCCAGATCCCGTTCACGCCCCGGGCCAAGAAGGTCCTCGAGCTTGCCCTGCGCGAGGCGCTGAGCCTCGGCCACAACTACATCGGCACCGAGCACATCCTGCTCGGCCTCGTGCGCGAGAACGAGGGCGTCGCGGCGCGCATCCTGCTGGACTTCGACGCCGACTCCGAGAAGATCCGCAACGAGGTCATCCGGATGCTGTCGGGTCCCGGCGGGCGCCGCCAGGGCGCCGGCGCGGGCGCCGGTGCCGGCGCCGCGTCGAGCGCGGCCGGCGAGGGCAAGAAGTCATCGAAGCTGCTCGACCAGTTCGGCCGCAACCTGACGAAGCTCGCCGCCGACGGCAAGCTCGACCCGGTCGTCGGGCGCGAGACCGAGATCGAGCGGATCATGCAGATCCTCTCGCGCCGCACGAAGAACAATCCCGTGCTCGTCGGCGAGCCGGGCGTCGGCAAGACCGCCGTCGTCGAGGGGCTCGCCTCGCGGATCACGAAGGGCGAGGTGCCGGAGCTGCTGAAGGGCAAGCAGATCTACACGCTCGACCTCGCGGCCCTCGTCGCCGGGTCGAAGTACCGCGGCGAGTTCGAGGAGCGCCTCAAGAAGGTGATGAAG
>DASZOA010000598.1:0-12539 GCA_035551055.1 Solirubrobacteraceae bacterium | reverse complement strand
CGCCGCAACCTCGAGGGCTTCGAGGAGCGCTACGTGGTCGAGCCGGTCGCCGTGGCCGACTTCGACGGCGAGGCGCAGTTCCGCCTGGACCCGTTCGGCCGCTACGGCGCGCTGAACCAGCCCGGCGACGAGATCGCGACCGTCCCCTGCCGCCACATCGACGGCGTGCTCGAGGACGCGCTGGCGGACGCGCCGACGATCGGCGTCCTGAAGGTCGACGTGGAGGGCTACGAGCCCGTCGTCCTGCGCGCCGCGCGGCCGGACCTGCTCGCGCACGTCGAGGTCATCTACCTCGAGGGCTCCGGCGCGGAGCTGCCCGCGCCCGCGGGCTTCGTGGCCAGCGAGTCCTGCGAGACGGTTCGCCTGCTCAACTCCGCGCTCGTCGACGCCTGACGACCTCCAGCCAGTCGGCACGCACGCCGACGAGCTCGCGCCAGCGGTCGGGCTCGAGCTCGCGGACGGGTGGGCGCTCGCGCGCGACGGGCGCGACGACGATCGCGCCGACGTGGCGCAGGCTCGAGCGATAGCCGCCGCTGCCGGGACGCAGGTCGCCGCCGCCCTGCGCGATCTCGACGCGATGGCGCCCGCGAGCCAGGCGGACGGTGCCGAACGACTCGTAGGCGCCGGGGTTGTTGAGGCTCTCGCGCGAGCGCCCGACGACCTCGCCGTCGACGCGCACCGTCATCCGCCGCGCGAACGATCCCTCCACCCAGACGCGGTAGGTCCCGCTGCGCGCGACCGCAACGTGCGCCTCGACGCGGCCGGGGCCCGCCGGCACGAGGGCGCCCGGATAGTCGCCGAAGCCCACCCAGGCCGGCGGGTGCGGGGCGAACGCCGCGAACGCGATCGCCGGCGGCCGCCGCGGCGCGACCGCGATCCGCCCGCGCAGGCGCCGCGCCCGCTGCGCCCACCCTCGCGCGACCGCGCGCGAGACGGGCTCGGCCGCGGTGAACACGTCGGGCCCGAGCGGCTTGTGGCTGAGCACCTCCGGCGACGCCGTGCGGCGCCAGACCTCGTAGTAGCGCCCGCGCGACTGCAGGCGGAAGTTCGCCGGCGGGCGGCTCGCCATCGGCGAGCGCCGCAGGATCAGGTAGGGGACGCTCTGGACGTAGGCAAGCGTGAGGTCGTCCATGTTGATCGGCGTCTTCAGGCTCGGGCGGCGCCGCTCGTCGAGCAGGGCGTTGGGGTCGTAGGGCCCGAAGCGGTATCCGCTGGCCTGCTCGGGCTCGCTGAGCACCGGCACGTCGCGCAGGAAGTACTTCGCGAACTCGTCGTACTCGTTGAAGATCGCCGGCCCGCGGCCGGCGAGGCGCTCGTTCAGCCGAAGCAGCTCCGAGTAGCGCTCGTAGGGCGCGAGCGAGACGTCGTGGTAGGCCAGGGCGCTGGACGACACGACGCCGGCGACGAGCGTCGCGCCGAGCACGGCGCCGAGCGCGCGCCAGCGCCCGCGCCACAGCGCGGCGACGGCGATCGCGGCGAGCAGCAGGGCGACCGGCGAGAGCAGCATGAGGACCTTGCCGTCGGCGTACGGGCTGCCGCGCGAGAGCAGCAGCAGCGACGCCGGCACGAGCGTCGCGACGAGCAGCAGCGGCCCCACCGCGCGGCGGCGCAGCGCCCACGCGAGGCCGAGCAGGGCCGCCAGCGCGGCGACGACCAGCAGGATGTCCTCCGGCGTCCCCAGGTCGTTCGTCTCGTAGCGGTAGTCGCCGCTGAGCCAGATCCCGAGCACCTGCGCCTTGCGCAACGGCGCCGCCAGGTTGCCGAGATCCTCGTTCTCGACGAGCACCACCTCGCTGATGTTCAGCGCGGCGCCGAGCGAGCCGAGCACCGGCAGCGCGACGATCGCCGCCGCCGCGGCCCCGAGCCCCAGCCACAGCGCGTCGCTGCGCTCGCGCCGGCGCACGAGGCGCACACCCCAGACGGCCGCGACGGCCAGTCCCGGCAGCGCGAGGTACGGAAGCACCGCCGGCCCCAGGACGCCCAGCGCGGCCGCGGCCGCGACCGCCAGCACGATCAGCGAGCGGGCCGGGCGGCGCTCGGCGACCGCCGCGGCGAGGACCGCGACGGCCGTCACGATGGCGGCCAGCGCGGCGATCTCCTTGATCGAGCCCTGCAGCGCGAAGCCGAGCACGAGCGCCGGCTGGCCGGCGACGAAGACCGTGAGCGCGACCTGCCAGCGACGCTCGAGCAGCGGCGCGGCGATCGACGCGAGCGCGAGGCTTGCGACGAGCGCGGTGAACGACAGGAACGGCTGGTAGAGCCAGCTGACCTCGAGCAGCCCGAGCGGGGCGCTGACGCCGAGCGCCGCCTGGGCGCCGATCGGGTAGTGCGACGCCAGGTACGTGGCCGCCGAGGCCTGGAACGACCCCGCGCGGAGCGCCTGCCAGTCGGGCCCGTGGTGCGGCAGCAGCTGCGCCAGCACGAGCTGGTGCGAGGTGTCGGGCAGCGCCAGGTAGCCGGCGAACGTCGGCGATCCGGAGGCGACCACGGGACCGCCGAAGATCGCGAAGACGGCGAGCGCGGCGGCCGCGATCAGCGGGTCGGGCCGCCGGGCGGCCAGCTGCGCCCGGCCGGCGACGAGGCCGGCGAGCGCGAGCGCGCCCAGCGCCGGCAGCGCAAGCCGCGCGCTCGCCGCCGAGGCGGTCAGCAGCCGTGCGAGGGCGAGCAGCGTGCAGAGCCCGACCGGCAGCAGCAGCAGCCCCGGCAGCCGCCAGCCGGCGAGCCGCTCGACGAGCAGCCCGAGCCCCAGGCACAGCCCGCCCAGGGCGAGCGGATACAGCAGCCAGGCTGCGAGCAGGTCCACAGCGCAGGCGTGTTAGTGGTCGTCCCCGTAAATACGTGCCCTGTCCAGGTGGTCGCTGGCGCCGTCTGGCAAGGACGCAGGGAGGAAGGTGTGCCTCTGGCACATCGACGACCGAGGACGCCGCCAGGCGGTGATCAGCGGCTGCCTGGCAGGGTGCATATTTGCGGGGGCGATCACTAGTCGCGCCGGCGCAGCCCGAGGATCGACAGCAGAAACGACGAGAAGAAGATCTGCAGTCCGATGATCACGAGCGCGGCCGCGGTCACCGCCAGCCGCTCCTCCGACAGCGCGCCCAACCCGCGGTCGATCCAGATGCCGAGGATGACCGCGCCGGCGACGATCCCGGCGAGCAGGATCACGCCGCCGAGCATGAGCCCGTGCTCGAGCCGGTAGCGCGCGCGCATGCGATCGAACCACGGGTCCTTCTCCCCCATGAAGTACGTCCCGTAGGCGTGCGCGCACAGCCCGAGCGCCACGATCTGCACGCCGACGACGCACATGAGCTCGCCCCCGATCAGCGTGTGCAGGTTCCAGGCGCGACCGAAGATCGACAGCTGGGTCAGCGAGACGATCGAGATCAGCAGGCCGATCGCCAGCAGCACGGCACCGGGGACGATGAACAGGTGCGTCGGGCTGTGCACGAGCAGGAAGCGCAGGTGGCGCCAGCCGTCGCGAAAGCGCGAGAGCTTGGACTCGCCGCCGCGCGGCGCGTACTCGATCGGAAACTCGCGGATGTCGAGCTTCTCCTTCGAGGCGCGGATGACCATCTCCGACGCGAACTCCATCCCGGTCGCGCGCAGGTCCAGCTGCGGCAGCACGTCGCGCCGGAAGCCGCGCATCCCGCAGTGCGCGTCGCGCACGCCGGTGCGGAAGAACAGGTTCAGCGTGCCGCTCAGCAGCGGGTTGCCGATGTAGCGGTGCATCCAGTGCATCGCGCCGGGCTGGATGTTGTCCATCCGGTCGCCCATGACGAGCTGCGCGCCGTCGCGCAGCTCCTCGACGAAGCGCGGGATCTGCGCGAACGGGTAGGTCAGGTCGGCGTCGAGCATGACGATGAACTCGCCGCGGGCGGCGGCGAAGCCGGCGAGGTAGGCCGAGCCGTAGCCGCGGCGCGGCTCGTGGACGACGTGCGCGCCCGCCGCGGCGGCGAGCTCCGCGCTGCCGTCGTCGGAGTCGTTGTCGGCGACGATCACCTCGCCGGCGACGCCGGCTGCGTCGAGCGCGTGCAGCGCGCGGCGCACGCACTCCTCGATGTTCTCGGCCTCGTTCAGGCACGGGATGACGACCGAGACCTCGACGAGGGACGCCGGCGCGGCGAACCCCCGGGGCCCGGCGGGTGTGCTGTGGATCGAGGCCATGACTGATGTCCTACGCGAGGCGCCGGACGGGCCCGCGCAGGGCCCTCGCAGAGAGAAAACGCGCACGCGCGCAAAGGTTGCGCAGAGCGCTGACAGCGTAGCGGAGCCCTGCCGTCTGAGACCCTGCCTGCCCGTGAGGGTCCTCGTCGTCTACGACTGCCTGTTTCCGCACACGATCGGCGGCGCCGAGCGCTGGTATCGCAACCTCGCCGAGCGCCTCGCCGCCGACGGCCACGACGTGACGTACCTGACGCTGCGCCAGTGGGACCGCGGCGAGCGCCCGGCGGTCGCGGGCGTCCGCGTCCGCACCGCCGGCCCGCGGATGGCGCTGTACGCCGGCGGGCGGCGGCGGATCGCGCCGCCGCTCGTCTTCGGCGCCGGCGTGCTGTGGCACCTGCTGCGCCGCGGGCGGCGCTACGACGTCGTCCACACGGCGTCCTTTCCGTACTTCTCGCTGCTGGCGGCGGGCCTGCTGCGCCGCGCGCAGGGCTACCGGCTCGTCGTCGACTGGCACGAGCTGTGGTCGCGCGAGTACTGGCGCTCGTACCTCGGCCCCGTCGGCGGCCGCCTCGGCTGGCTCGTGCAGCGGCGCTGCGTGCGCCTGCGCCAGCGCGCGTTCTGCTTTGCGCGCCTGACCGCCGCGCGCCTGGCCGAGGAGCGCGTGCGCGGGCGCGTGACCGTGCTCGAGGGCGAGTACGCCGGGCCGCTCGAGCCGCGGCCGCCGCGCGCGCCGCGCCCGCACGTCGTCTTCGCCGGGCGCCACATCCCCGAGAAGCGCGTCCCCGCGCTCGTGCCCGCGATCGCCGCCGCGCGGCGCGAGCTGCCCGAGCTGCGCGCCACGATCCTCGGCGACGGCCCCGAGCGGCCGGCCGTGCTGGCGCGCATCGCCGAGCTCGGGCTCGAGGACGTCGTCGACGCGCCCGGCTTCGTGCCCGCCGAGCAGGTCGAGGACGCGCTGGCGAGCGCGCTGTGCATGGTCCTGCCGTCCAGCCGCGAGGGCTACGGGATGGTCGTCATCGAGGCGGCCGCCGCGGGCACCCCGAGCGTCGTCGTCGCGGCGCCCGACAACGCCGCCGTCGAGCTCGTCGAGGAGGAGGTCAACGGCTTCGTCGCGCGCGACGCCTCGCCGGCGGCGCTGGCCGAGGCGATCGTGCGCGTCGTCGCCGCCGGGCCCGCCCTGCGCGCGTCGACGCGCGCGTGGTTCGCCGCCAACGCGCGGCGGCTGTCGCTCGAGCACTCGCTCGACGCGGTCGCCGCCGCCTACGCCGCGCGGCCCGCGCGATGACGCCGCGCGTCAGCGTCCTGATCGGCGCCTACGACAACGCCGCGACGCTCGAGCGGGCGATCGACGCGATCCTCGGGCAGACCGTGGCCGACCTCGAGCTGCTGGTGATCGACGACGGCTCGCGCGACGCGACGCCGCAGGTCATCGCCGCCGCGGTCGCCCGCGACGAGCGCGTGCGCGCGCTGACGATGGAGCGCAACGTCGGCATCTCGCGCTCGCTCAACGCCGGCCTGCGCGCCGCGCGCGCACCGGTCGTCGCCGTCCAGGACGCCGACGACTACTCGGCGCCCGAGCGCCTCGAGCGCCAGCTTTCTCTGCTCGACGCGCGGCCCGACATCGCGGTCGTCGGGACGCGCATGCACGAGGTCGATCGGGTCGGGCGCGCGCTCGCGCCGCGCACGTCGTTTCGCGCCGGCGACGTCAACGACGTGCTCATGCACTTCAACCCGATCCCGAACACCTCGAGCGCCTTTCGCCGCGACGTCGTGCTCGCCCTGGGCGGCTACGACCCGCGCTACCGCTACGCGATGGAGTACGACCTGTGGCTGCGCGTCGCCGACGCGCACCGCGTCTTCGCGCTCGACGAGCCGCTCGCGACGCGCGTCATGTCGCCGACGAACGTCGCCGCGCGCGCCGAGCGCGCGCAGACCGCCGAGGCGATCGCGATCCGCGTGCGCGCGCTGGCCCGGCGGCGCACCCTGCGCGGCGCGACCGGACTCGCCGTGCCGGCGCTCGCCTGGCTGACCCCGCTGTGGCTCAAGCGCGCGCGGCGACGGCGGCTCGGCCAGGCGCCGTAGCAGCCGCCTGCGCGGCTCCGCCATACGTCCACGCGATCCGGCTCGGCTCCAACGATCGGGCTCCAGCCGCCGAAACCAGCGCCACGATGTGCGCCGCGCGACCCTCGACCTATCCGGATCGCTGGTTCGGCGTCGGCGAGTCCGCCGCTGTCGATTCGCGAGCGGCAGGCGCCGAAGCGGCGACGCAGGCGCTGGTCGGAAGCGACGCAAGGTTGCTGATCGTGTTCGCCTCCGATTCCTACGACCACGTCGAGCTGCTGCGGGGCATCCGCGAGCAGGCTGCGGACGTGCCGCTCGTGGGGTGCTCGACCGCGGGAGAGATCGCGACCAGCGGGCCGGGCGACGCCCGTGTGGTGGTGTCGGCGATCGGCGGCACGGGATTCTCGGTGGCGACTGCGGCGGCCGGCGACGCCTCCCGGCGCCTGCGCGAGGCGGGAGCCGAGGCGGCCTCGTGCCTCGGGGCCGTAGCGAATCGCTCCAGCATCGTGCTGCTGCTGCTCACCGACGGCTTGGCCGGCGACCAGGCGGAGATCGTACGCGGCGCCTACAGCGTGGCGGGCGCCGGCGTTCCCCTGGCCGGGGGTTGCGCGGGCGATGACCTGAAGATGGAGGCCACCTGCCAGTTTCACGGGGACGAGGTGTTGACCGACGCGGTCGTGTCTGCGGCGGTGAGCTCCGACGGGCCGATCGGGATCGGCGTTCGCCATGGCTGGCGCACCGTCGGCGCGCCGATGCCGGTCACGCGATCGCACGGCAACGTCGTCGCAGAGCTCGACGGCGAACCGGCGCTCGACGCCTACCTCGCGCGGCTGGACGCGCCGCAGGACGCCCGCGCCGATCGCGCCGCGTTCGCGCGCTTCGCCCAGACGCATCCGCTCGGGCTCGCCAGCCGTACGCGTGAGCCGCACGTGCGCTTCATCAGCGGCGCCGACTTCGAGCGTCGCTCGCTGACCTGCATAGCCGAGGTTCCACAGGGGGGCCTTGCGTGGCTCATGGAGGGAGACGCCGACTCGGTCCTCGACGCCACCGACGGCGCCTGCAGCGATGCGCTGGCGGCGCTCGACGGACACGCCCCACTCGGGATCGTGGCCTTCGACTGCATCGCCCGCCGCAGCGTGCTCGGCGAGAACGGGATCACGGCCGAGGTCGAGCAGGTCGCCGAGCGCGCCGACGGCGCCCCTGTGGCCGGCTTCTACACCTACGGCGAGATCGCCAGGACCCAGGGCGTAAGCGGCTTTCACAACCAGACGCTCGTGCTGCTCGCGCTGGGGTGAGCCCATGAGCCCGTTCAGGCGATGCTCGACGCACCAGCTGGCGGAGTTCCTGGCCGCCGTGTCGAGCTTCCCGGACGAGCGCGCGGCCGTGACCGGCGCGCTGGACCGCGCTGCCGCGGCGTTCGAGGCCGAGGTGGCGGCCGTCGTCAGAGACGGCGCCGTCGAGGCATCGATCGGGTTCGGGCATGGCGAAGCCCCCGCCGCAGAGCTCGTCGTCGCGGCAGAGGGGGGCCAGCAGGCGCGCGAGATCTCCGGGCTCGGGCACTGCCGCACCGCGAGCGTGCCGCTCGACGGGGAGTGGGCAGGGACGCTCCTGCTCGCCCGGGTCGGCGACGACGAGTTCACGCCCGAGGAGCTCAACCTGCTGCGGGCGATGGCGCGCGTGCTCGAGCTCGCCCTCGAGATGCTGCGCAACATGGCACAGGAGCGCCACCTCCGCCAGCAGGCCGAGGAGCAGGCGATCGAGCGACAGCGGGCCGAACGGCGGCTTGCGACCCAGCATGCGATCGCCCGGGTGCTGGCCGCCTCGGCCACGGCGGAAGCCGCCTTCGTACCCGTCCTTCGAACCTTGGGGCGCGAGCTCGGAGCTGCATGTGGCGTCGTCTGGCTGGCCGACGAGTGGTCGGAGTGCCTGAGAAGCGCCGGCATCTGGCGCAGCTCCGCCGCGCGTGCGACGTTCGAGCCCCGCTCCGGCTGCGCGCGCTCAGACGGGCTTGCGGGACGCGTCTGGTCCGACGGCGCCGCGGCCTGGGACCCGGGGGCGCCGGCATCGGCGAACGGCGCCGTCGGCGCTCCGGCCTGCCCTTCGCTTGCCGTTCCGATCGCGGACGGCCCCCACGTCGTCGGCGTGATCGAGCTCGTCGGCTCGAAGATCGAGCGTCCGGACCCGGCGGCGCTCGAGATGCTGACGAGCGTGGGAGCACAGGTCAGCCAGTTCTTGACCCGACGCCGCGCGGAGGAGCAGCTCGCCCATCAGGCGCTCCATGACGCGCTCACGGGTCTACCGAACCGCACGCTGCTGCTCGACCGGATCGCGCACGCCTCTGAGCGAGCGATCCGCACCGGAACCTCGCTCGCCGTGCTGTTCCTCGACATCGACCGGTTCAAGAACGTAAACGACAGCCTCGGCCACCAGGCCGGAGATCGCCTCCTGGTCGCACTCGCCGAGCGCCTGACGGCGATCGTCCGTGCGAGCGACACGGTCGCGCGGGTGAGCGGTACCGTCGCCCGCCTCGCAGGCGACGAGTTCGTCGTGCTCTGCGAGGATCTCCGCGACGAGCACGACGCCGTGCACGTGGCGGAGCGGATCGTGGGCGAGGCGACGGCGCCCTTCGACGTGGACGGCAACGAGCTCGAGATCTCGCTGAGCATCGGAATCGCCGTCTCGGGCGGAGTCGGATCGCCTCCCGAGCAGCTGATCCGCGACGCCGACCTGGCGATGTACCGCGCCAAGGAGGCAGGGCGCGACCGCTACGAGCTCTTCGACGCGCCGATGCGTACGCGGGTGCTCGAGCGCATCGAGCTCGAGAACGATCTTCGCAAGGCGCTCGCGCGCGACCAGCTGCAGCTCCACTACCAGCCGCTGGTCTCGCTTGGCGACCGGTCCATCGTCGGCGCGGAGGCCCTGCTGCGGTGGGAGCATCCTGGGCGCGGCCTCGTGCCGCCGCTGGAGTTCGTGCCGATCGCCGAGGACAGCGGGCTCATCGGTCCGATCGGTGAATGGATTCTGAACACGGCGTGCCGCCAGCTCGCGGAGTGGTCGAGCGCCGGCGCCTGCCCGCCTCACTTCAGCGTCGCGGTCAACCTGTCCCCGAGACAGCTGACTCCCGGGCTGCCGCAGGTCGTCGCCAACGCCGTTCGCGCCAGCGGCATCGATCCCTCGTCGCTCACGATCGAGATCACCGAGAGCGTCCTGGTCGATGAGGCCGAGTCCCCCGCCGAGCTGCTTCGTGAGCTCAAGTCGCTCGGCGTGCGCCTCGTCCTCGACGACTTCGGCACCGGGTACTCGTCGCTCAGCTACCTGCACCGCTTCGAGCTCGACGGGCTGAAGCTCGACCGCTCGTTCATCTCACGGCTCGGACACGACTCGAGCGGCTCGAAGCTCGTGGCGGCCTCGATCGACATGGCGCGAGCTCTCGACCTCACCGTCGTCGCCGAGGGAGTCGAGACCGAGGGCCAGCTCGACTGCCTCCGCGAGCTCTCCTGCCCGCTGGCGCAGGGGTACCTGTTCGCGCGCCCGCCGCCGGCGCAGGAGCTGACGGCGCTGCTGCAGGCAGGCGAGGCGACCGCTTCGTGGCGCACGCCTCACTCGGGTCAGCGGATGTACCAACCCGCGGCCTAGGGGGAGTGGTCAGGGCAGCGCCGCGGCGTACGCGGCGGCGACGCCGTCGAGCATCCGCGCGCGGCTGAAGTGCGTGCGCGCGCGCTCGCGCGCCGCCGCCCCCAACCTTCGGCGCTCGTCGCCGTCGCGCGCGAGCCGCTCGAGCGCGGCGGCGAGCGCCGCCGAGTCGCCGGCCGGCACGACGACGCCGGCGTCCCCGACCGCCTCCGGGTTGCCGGCCCCGTCGGAGACGACCAGCGCCAGGCCGGCGGCCATCGCCTCGAGCAGCGCGAACGACAGCCCTTCGCGCGTCGACGGCAGGACGAAGACGTCGGCGGCCGCGAGCAGCCGCGTCGGGTCGGCGCGAAAGCCCAGCGCGCGCACGGCCGGCCCGGCCTGCGCCCGCAGCGCGGCGGCCTGCGGCCCGTCGCCGGCGACGAGCAGCACGACCGGCGCGCCGGCCTGCGCCGCCGCGCGGGCGGCGGCGACCGCGACGAGCGGCGCCTTGCGCTCGTGCAACTCGCCGAGGAACAGCGCCGCGACGTCGCCGTCGGCGAGCGCCAGCTCGGCGCGGATCGCGGCGCGCTCGGCGGCGTCCGGCGGCGGCGCGAGCTCGACGCCGTTGTGGACGACCGCCAGGCGCCGCGCGAGCTGCGGACCGACCAGCGCGGCGAGCTCGTCGCGCTCGGCCTGCGAGGTGCAGAGCGTGCGCGCCGTGGCGCGCACGACCGCCCGCAGCGCTCGCTCGGCGAGCGACCGCCACGGCCCGGCGGCGCGGCGCAGGAAGTGCAGGCCGTGGGTCGTCGCGACCGACGGGCGCGCGGCCAGCAGCGGCAGCGCGAGCGCGGCCGCGACGTCGCCGTGCGCGTGGACGAGGTCGGCGCGGCGCGCGGCGTGCGCGACCCGCGGCCAGCGCAGCGGCAGCGACGCCGCCGCCGAGGCGGGGCTGCGACCGGCCGACAGCGCGATCCGGTCGTGCTCGAAGCCGCCGATCGCCGCCAGGACGTCGATGTACGTCTCCGCCCCGCCGCCGCGGTGCGGCAGGACGTGAAGCACCCGGGTCACAGCGGCTATCTTGCCCGGGCGCATGCACGAGCGCCCCACCCAGCCGCGCGGCGACGACGTCGGGCTGCGCTCGGCGCCGCAGATGCGCGAGTACGAGGCGATCGTCGCGCGGATCGCGGCCGACGCGCCCGCATCGCTGCTGGACTGGGGCTGCGGGCTCGGTCAGGTCTCCGACCTGCTGCTGCGCGCCGGTATGGACGTGACGTCATTCGACTACCGCGGCGACGACTCGCCCGACGACGTCGTCGCGCTCGCCCTGTATCCGCACGTGCGCGCGTTCATCTCCAGCGACCCGCGGCGGCTGCCGTACGACGATGCGAGCTTCGATGCCGTGCTCAGCTGCGGCGTCCTCGAGCACGTGCTCGACCCCGACGCGAGCCTCGACGAGCTCGCCCGCGTGCTGCGACCCGGCGGCACGCTGTACGTCTACAAGCTGCCCAACCGCTTCTCCTATCTCGAGCGGCTCGCGCGGCTGATGGGGCTGTACTACCACGGCGCCGAGCCGCACGAGCTGCTCTACACGCCGGCCCGCGCGCGCGCGCTGCTCGAGCGCCACGGCTACGCCGTCCGCGAGCTGCGGCTGGCGAACATGCTGCCGCTGACGCTCGACTTCCCGCTCGCCCAGCGCCGTCGCATGACGGACGCGATCTGGGGCGCCAACCGCGCGCTGGCGCGCGTGCCGGGGCTCAACCGCGTGGCGACGAACGTCGAGCTCGTCGCGACCGCGCCGCCCGGCTGACGCGCGCGCGTGACCGCCTCGGAGCCCTGCCCGATCTGCGCGACGGCGCTGCCCGAGCCGGCGATCGGCGCGCCCGACCGTCTGCACGGCACGCCCGGGCGCTTCGCCGTCGCGACGTGCCCGGGCTGCGGGGCCGGCGTGACGCTGCCGCGCGTCGGGGCAGACGAGCTGGCCCGCTTCTACCCGGCGCGGTACGCGCCGTACGAGGCGCGCGAGTCGCGGGTCGTCGCCGTGCTGTCGGCCGCGGTGCAGGCCTGGCAGGGCGCGCGGGCGCGGCGCACGCCGCCGCTGCGCAGCGTCGCCGCGCTGGCGCCGGGGCGCGGCGTCGACGTCGGCTGCGGGCGCGGCGACCTCGCCGCGATGCTCGTCGCGCGCGGCTGGCGGATGACCGGCGTCGAGCCGTCGCCCGAGGCCTGCGCGCTGGCGCGCGAGCGCGGCGTCGACGCCCGCGCGGGCGTGCTCGCGACGGTCGAGCTCGAGCCCGGGTCCTACGACGCGGCGCTCTTCCGGCAGTCGCTCGAGCACACCGTCGACCCGGTCGCCGACCTGCGCCGCGTGCACGCCGCGCTCGCTCCCGGCGGGGTCGTGGCGATCTCGGTGCCGAACTTCGCAAGCTGGCAGGCGCGGCGCTTCGGCGGGCGCTGGTATCACCTCGACCTGCCGCGCCACCGCGTGCACTTCACGGCCGGCGCGCTGGCGCGCGCGCTGGATGCGGCCGGCTTCCAGGGCGTCGCGACGAGCACGTCGACGAGCGCCGTCGGGCTGTGGGCGAGCGTCCAGTACGCGCTCTTCGGGCGCTGCCTGTTCCCCCACGGCCTCGGCCTGCGCGCCGCGGTCGCCGCCTGCACGACGGCGTGGCCGCTCGTCGCCGCGGCCGACCGGGCGGCGGGCGGCGGCG
>DASZOA010000597.1:0-4667 GCA_035551055.1 Solirubrobacteraceae bacterium | reverse complement strand
GGTGAGGATGAACACGTGGTAGTCCATCGACAGCCCGAAGAGCACGACGAACATGAACAGCGGGATCCAGGACTCGATTGGCCCGGTCGACGAGATGCCGAGCAGGCTGTTGAACCAGCCGTGCTGGAAGACCAGCACCATCGCGCCGTAGGCCGCGGCCACGGACAGCAGGTTCAGGATGATCGCCTTGATCGGTACGACGATCGAGCGGAATGTGATCAGCAGCAGCACGAACGCCGACACGATCACGAAGCCGAACACGAGCGGCAGGTGGGAGATCATCGAGTCGTTGAAGTCGCGATCGATGGCGGTGTCACCCGTCGTGTAGGCCTCGAGTCCGCCGACCTTTCCGAGGGTCGCCGGAACGAGGTCGTCGCGCAACGCGTCAAGCGCGCGGTCGGACTGCGCGTCCGTGCCGTCCCCGGCGATCTGCATCGTGAGGGTGTTGACCGTCTTGTCGGCGTTGACGTCCTGCGCGAACGCACCCGCGTCCGGGAACAGCGCCGCCTGACGATGCGTCGCCTGCTCGAGCTTCTGCACCGCCGCGGTGATGGCGGGAGCGGTCACGTCCTGCCCCTTGACCACCACGCTGAGCGATGACGTCTCGCTCGGGAAGGCCGCCTCGAGGTGGTTGAACTTCTGGGCGAGCGGGAGATCCTGCGGAAGCCCGTCAGGGCCGGACGACCCGATCGTCATCTGCAGCGCCGGCGCGGCAAGCGCCAGGAGCAGCGCGACCGAGGCCGCCGCCGACAGGATCGGGCGGCGCATGACGCGATCGACGAGGCGCGACCACAGCCCGTAGGAAGCCAGCGTCGCCTTCAGGCGGCTCAGCCCCGGAACGCGGCCCTTGTCGACGCGATCGCCGCACAGCGACAGCAGCGCCGGCAGGACGGTGATCGATCCGATCATCGCGACCGCCACGACGGCGATCGTGCCGGTTGCGAATGACACGAACGTCGCGTCCCCACCGAAGTACATGCCGGCCATCGCGATCATCACCGTGATGCCGGAGACCAGCACTGCGCGCCCGGACGTCGCGGCGGCAGCTTCGATCGCCGCGGACTTGCTGCGACCGGCATGGCGCTCCTCGCGCACTCGGCGCAGGTAGAACAGCGAGTAGTCCACGCCGACCGCAAGCCCGATCAGGAGGATGACGTGGTTGACCGCGTCGTCTACCGGCGTGAGCTGGCTGAGCGGACCGACGAGGCCCATCGTGGCGATGATTCCCGTGATCGCGAGCAGCAGCGGGATGCCGGCGGCCACCAGCGCGCCGAACGCGATCACGAGGACGATGAGCGTGATCGGCAGCGACGTCGTGCTGGCCTTCGAGAGATCGGAGGAGAACAGCGTCTCGATCTCCTTCTCGGTGCTGCCGCTCCCGGACTGCTCGATGCGCAGGTCCGGATGCGCCTTCTGGGCGGCAGTCACCGCTGCCATGGTGGTGTCGACGGTCTGTGCGACCTTCGAATTCTCCGGATCCCCGGGGATCTCGAAGGTCAGCAGCAGCGCGTTGCCGGCGGGCGACACCGCGCCCTGACGATCCTCGCCGTAGGGCTTGGAGACCGCCGTAACGCCCTTGATCGCCTGCAGCCGTTGACGGACGTCGCCGACCGTCGCGCGGAATGCCGGATCGGTGTACTTCCCGGTCGTGCTGTGAAAGAGCACGACTTCCTCGTGGTGCTTGGGGTAGGCATCGGCGACGATCCTGTCGGCTGTGCCCGATTCGCCGACGCCGGCCTGCTCGTCGGTCAGCGTCTTGGTGCCGACCTGTCCTCCCACCATGAAGGAAAGGACGACGAAGGCGATCCATCCGATGATCGCCGTCTTGCGGTGCTTGGCGCTCCAGCGCCCGGCACGACCAGCGAGATTGCGCAACGGTTGCATGTCTGCTCCTCAGGACGGGGTTGGTTGCCTGCGTCAGTCTCGATCTGGCGCCTGCGCCTGTCGTCGTCCGCAAGGCCGGTCCGGGCTCCTCCGAACGCCCCGTCTGCGCGCGCCGCGTCCGTCGAAGGACAGAGGTGGATATCCGCCCCAGGACAGACGATGCCCGTGTGCACCTGCAGTACGTTCGCGATGTGAGCCGGCTCTGGTCCTTCATGCGTCGACATGGCGTGGACGTGGTGATCGTGATCGGAGCGCTCGTGGGTGCACTCGAGGTCGTGTTCACGCATGAAGCGCGCCTCGATCTGCAGACGTCGCGGTGGTTCGCGGCGCCCGCGACGGCATGTGTCGCGCTCGCGCTGCTCGCTCGCCGCCGCTTTCCCTTCGCCGCGCCCGCTGCCATGTGGGTGCTTGCCGCGCTCCTCTCGTTCGTCGAGGGGCAGCTCGTCGTTGCCGTCGCGTCACTGTACGTCGCCGGGACGGCCGCGTCGTTTCTGCTCGGCAACGTCGCTGACGTCGCTCGCGCGCGGCTCGGGCTGGCGATCGTGCTCGGCGCCGCGTCGCTTGTCATCTACAACAGCCCCGACCAGGCGGTCGGGGACTTCCTCTTCGTCCCGGGTTTCATGGCGATTGCGTGGTTCGCCGGTTTCGCGTTGCGTGAGCGCTCCGGCCAGGCCGAGGCGGCACAGCAGCGTGCAACTCAGGCCGAGCGTGAACGCGAGGAGACCGCTCGCCGCGCGGTCTTCGAGGAGCGGGTGCGGATCGCCCGCGAGCTACACGACGTCGTCGCGCATCACGTGAGCATGATGGGCGTGCAGGCCGGCGCCGCCCGCATGATCGTCGATCGCGACCGTGGCAAGGCCAAGGACGCGTTGGCCGCGATCGAGACGTCGAGCCGCCAGGCGGTCGATGAGCTGCACCGACTGCTCGGGTTTCTGCGCCAGGCCGGCGAGACGGACGACTTGGCGCCCAGCCCGGGAGTGAGCCAGCTGCCCGGCTTGGTGACCGGGATGCGCGAGTCCGATCTCGCCGTCGAGATGGACGTCGAGGGCGAGGAGCGCCCGCTGCCGCCCACCGTCGACGTGTCGGCATACCGGATCGTGCAGGAGGCCCTGACGAACACGCTCAAGCATGCCGGGGCCTCGCGCGCCGACGTGCGACTGCGCTACGCGCCCGGCGAACTCGAGCTCGAGATCATCGATGACGGCCGCGGCGCGAGCGATCGCTCGCAAACCGGGAGCGGCCTCGGGCTGATCGGCATGCGCGAACGGGCCGCCCTCCACGGCGGACAGCTCACGGCCGGCCCGGTCTCGGGCGGCGGCTTCGCGGTCCGCGTCAGGCTCCCGACCTCGGATCGTGCGACATGAGCATCGGCGTGCTGCTGGCCGACGACCAGGCGATGGTGCGCGCCGGGTTTCGCATGATCCTCGAGTCCGACCCCGACATCTCGGTTGTCGGCGAGGCGGCGAACGGCGAGCAGGCCCTGGCCTCCACTCGGCGCCTGCGCCCCGATGTCGTACTGATGGACATCCAGATGCCCAACGTCGATGGACTGGCGGCGACACGGCGCATCACCGCTGAAGCCGAGCTGCGCAGCCGCGTCGTGATCCTCACCACCTTCGAGCGCGACGAGTATGTCTTCGAGGCGTTGCAGGCGGGCGCGAGCGGCTTTCTGCTCAAGAACGCCCCGCCCGAGCAACTGCTGCACGCGGTTCGCGTCGTCGCGGCCGGCGACGCCCTGCTCGCGCCGTCGGTCACCCGGCGGATCATCGAGCAGTTCGCTCTCCAGCCCGTCAAGCCAGAGACCGTCACGCAACTGGAGTCGCTGACGCAGCGCGAGCGCGAGGTGCTGACGCTGCTCGCCCGCGGCAAGAGCAACGCCGAGCTGGCGGCCGACCTGTTCGTCAGCGAGGGGACGATCAAGACCCACGTCTCCAGCCTGCTTGCGAAGCTCGGCCTCCGAGACCGCGTCCAGGCCGTCGTGCTCGCCTATGAGAGCGGGCTCGTCAAGCCCGGCGCCTGAACGTCCGCGTCCTACTAGAGGCTTCCGCTCGACGCGAAATGCAGCAATCACCGAGCTTAAGGACGACGTTCACCTCGGCGATCTCTTCTTGTCTCTATCAGGCCTCCGCTGATCTCAAGCGCTCTTAGCAGCTTCCTGGCAGCAGGAGTTCTCAACGAGTAGCGCGAGGGCGGTCCGCACGAGTAATAGACCGCTTCGCCGCGGCCAGACGGGAGGAGCTCAACGTCCCGATCATCATCGGGATTCCGAACATGAAGATTGTTGCGCCAGGAGGCAGCGGCGAGGAGGGCTCGTCTTCGTCGTAGCGGCAGTAGAGGACGCGTGCCACTCCATCGCTGCTGGCGCCGAGATCCTCGATCTGAACTTCACGCGTGACGCTCTGAGCATGCGCTGAACTTGCTACCCGCTTCTCCTTCGGTTGCGCAGCAGCAGCGGACGGGCACAGGCCAGCCGCAGGTCCTGGACGCAACGCGACCAAGGTCCCGGCGACAGCGGACAGCCGCGCGGCTAGCTTGGAGCGCACATCGAGCAGGAGCTCAGCGCCGCGCGCAGCGCCTACATCGGCCTCGCCGTGACCGAGATCGCGACGCTGCGCGGCGAGCTCTGGGGCCGGCCGAGCGGCTGACGCCCGCGCGACGAGCGGTTTCGAGTCCGAGGCCGCCGACTGGCCGGCCGGTTGCCTTCGGGCGCCCTGGGCGGCGATGCTTACGTGATGGTGCCGGTGGATGTTCGTCTTCTGGGGTCGTTCGAGGTTCGCGTAGAC
>DASZOA010000596.1:0-1716 GCA_035551055.1 Solirubrobacteraceae bacterium | reverse complement strand
GCAGGTCATCGGCCCCGAGGCGGGCGCGACGCTTCCCGGCAAGCGCGGCGACGAGATCACGACCGAGCGTGCCACCGGCGACCTGACCGCCGATGATCTCGACATCCTGGTGATCGCGGGCGGCTACGGCCCGGACAAGCTGCGGCTGGATGAGGGCATCCGCTCGCTGGTGCGCGGCATGGACGAGCAGGGCAAGCCGATCGCGTTCATGTGCCACGCCGGCTGGGTCCTGATCTCCGCGGGCATCGTTGCGGGCAGGCGCATGACCGGTAATCCGGCGATCGAGGACGACGTCCGCAATGCCGGCGCCGAGTGGGAGGATGCGGAGGTCGTCGTCGACGGACACCTCGTCTCCTCGCGCAAGCCCGACGACCTGCCGGCGTTCATGCGCGCGACGATCGACGTCGCCGCGCGCGCGCCCGTGGCGGCGTAGCTCCACGCGAAGGATCGCGCCGGCGATCGTCGTCGGCTGACGAGCGGCCGAACGGACGGGCGACGGCGTTCGGCATGTTCGAGTGACACCTGAACCGGCGACCGAGCCAGGGGTGTCACTCGAGCACGCAACTACCCCGCAAGCAGGCCGCGCGCGTAGCGGGCGAACGAGGCGGGGTCGAGGCGCTGGAGCTCGGCGTGAACGTCGGCGGCGGCGCGCGGCTCGAACGTCGGGTCGTGCCGGTAGGGGCGCAGGCGCCGCTCCGGCGACGACCAGCGCTCGGCTCCCCACACGACGCTTGCGGGGGCGCCCTGCCACAGGTAGGCCAGCACCAGCAGATCGGGACTGTCGATCGGATGCCCGGCGACGAACGCGAGCCGCAGGCCCTCACCGTCCTCCTCGCCGGCGTCGTAGCTGCGCGCCAGGCATGCGCGAAGCTCCACCGGTGGCGGCTCGCGCGGGCTGTCCAGCGGAACGTAATCGAACAGATCGAGCTCGACCGTCATCGGCGGGAGGGGCCCAAGTTGCTCGAGCGTGGCCATCGCACGTAGAGGCTAGGCGACGCGCGCCTCGGACCCGCGCAGCGTTATTTCGCCGCGAGAAGAAGAAGAGGCTCGTTATCTGCGCCGATCTTGGGTAGTGGGCTTGAACAGATGGTTCGTTCCGGCCTCCGCATCGGCGTCCTCGTCCTCGTCGGACTGCTTGCGTTTGGCGCCGGTGGCTGCGGCAAGAAGAAGAAGAAGGACCCCATCGTCACCGCGCTGGAGACGCCGGGCATCCGGACCGTCGTCATACAGAGGCAGCGCAGCGACGTGGCCGTGGTCGTGCCGCCGTGCACCGCGGCCGCCATCGAGCAGACCGGCGCCCGGCGCCGCCCGCCCGGCTCCAACGAGATCGTCGTGCCCGCCGGCACGCTGACGCAGACGGTCGCCATCCCGCCGTGTCCCGAGGATCCGAAGCAGGCGGTGGCGAACACGGTCGTGGTGACGCCGGGCGGCACGGGGGGCACGCAGGAGCTTGAGACCCCGCCGCAGCACGAGCTCGTACTTCCGCGCAACAGCAACGTGGCGACGATCATCGTCCCTCCGTGCGTGCTCACGGAGAGCAAGAAGAAGAAGAAGTCCGGCGGCGCTGAGGGGACGGCGAGCCTCACCCTCCCTGCGGAAGGCAGAAACAGAACCGTTACCGCGCCGCCGTGTATGGCGCAGGCGAAGAAGAAGAAGTAGCTCGCGGAGTCGGTTGCTATGGCGAAGGTTGCTATGGCGAAGTCCGGTGACGCGGAC
>DASZOA010000595.1:0-1658 GCA_035551055.1 Solirubrobacteraceae bacterium | reverse complement strand
GGTCGCCCGCGCAGGTCCGCTCCGTCGACGCCGAGCAGGTCGAAGCTCACGAAGATCGCGGGCGTCCGCTCGGCGAGCTCGCGCACGCGCCGGGCGGCCGGATGCAGCCGCGCCATGAGCGCCGGGAAGTCGAAGCGACCGCCGACGAGGACGAGCAGCTCCCCGTCGAGCGCACCGCGGGTCGGCGCAGCGGCCGCGAGCGCCGCGGCGACCTCCGGGAAGTAGCGCGCGAGCGGCCGCCCATGGCGGCTGCGCAGCTCGACGTCGCCTCCGTCGCGGTATGCCAGGCAGCGGAAGCCGTCCCACTTCGGCTCGTACAGGACGTCGCCGTCGGGCAGCTCACGGACGAGCCGGGCGAGCATCGGCTTCTGAGCGACGTCGAGCATCACAGCGGTCGCCGGTCGCCGCCCGCGAGGCGATCACGGCGGTCTGCCTCGGCTACCCCTCGCAACCTGAGCTCACGCGCCGGTGGCCGGCACTGTCGCCCGACGCGAAGATGCTCGGCTCCTCGCGGCTCGCGGGTAGAGCCTGGCTCTCTTCCTGCTGCCGCGTGCGATGCGGCACAGTACTTTGCCGCTGACGAGATCGCCATTACGATCGCCGGTGAAGGCCCGATGATCCGTCGGGCGTGGGCGAGGACCGTCGACGGCCGTCGGCGGTACGGAGGTACGAGGTCTCATGAGAAGCATGCGCGCAGCGTGCGCTATGTCCGCGATCGCCGCATATGCGGTGCTGGCGTCGGTCGCGGGGGCTCATCCCGGCCAGCAGCACGGGCTTCCGGGGGGACACCTCATCGGTAGCGGGGCGTGGGGCGAGCTCGAGCTCGTCTCCAAGCTGCGGCTCACCGACGAGCCCGAGCAGGTCGCGGACGTCGCGGTCGATCCGAAGGGCGAGTACGCCTATCTCGCGCACTGGGGCGAGGAGGACTGCGCTGCCAACGCCGAGAGCGGCGGCGTCAACGATCCCGACGCCGGAGCGTGGGTGGTCGACATCCGCGACCCCGCCGAGCCGAAGAAGGTGAAGTTCATCCCGCACTCGCAGGACAGCCGCCCGGGCGAGGGCATGCACGTGGTGCGCGTGACGACACGCTTCTACACCGGCGACATGCTGGCGATGAACAACGAGCAGTGCGGCAAGAACGGCAGGGGCGGCCTCTCGCTGTACGACGTGACGAACCCGGCGAAGCCGACGAAGCTGTCCGAGCACTTCGGCGACCGCGGCCAGGCGGACACGAACGACATCCACAGCGCGTTCGTCTGGGATGCCGGCGAGAACGCCTACGCGGTGATGACCGACAACTTCGAGACGACCGACGTCGACATCCTCGACATCACCAATCCGAAGCGCCCGCGGCTGATCAGCGAGATGGACGTCAACGCCCTCACCCGCGCGCTCGGCGATCGCGTCAGCCAGTCGGAGATCGGGCTGGGCGACTCGTCGCTGCACGACATGATCGTCAAGAGGGTGTCGCGAGCGAGCGTCGGGCTCGCCGGCGGCGGAAGCGTCTGGGTGCTGCTGCTGTCCTACTGGGACGGCGGCTACGTCCTGTTCAACGTCGACAACCCGGCGAACCCGGTCTACATCGACGACACCGACTACGACCGGTTCGACCCGCAGATGCTCGACGAGGGCAAGTCCGTGTTCCCCGAGGGCAACGG
>DASZOA010000594.1:0-4521 GCA_035551055.1 Solirubrobacteraceae bacterium | reverse complement strand
GGCTTCTACGACGCGGCGCTGCGCGTGCCGCTGCTGCACGCCGGCGAGCACCTGCTCTACCTCGCGACCGCCGTGCTGTTCTGGCTGCCGCTGATCGGCGCCAACCCGGTGCCGCAGCTGCGCTCGTGGGCGGGGCGCACGATCTACGTGCTGCTCTCGATGCCGGCGATGAGCGTCGTCGGCGTGGCGCTGGTCTCGTCGACGAGCGTCCGCTACCCGACGTACGCCGAGACGGCTCGCAGCGCCGGCGTCGACGCGCTGCTCGACCAGGAGGCCGCCGGCGCGCTGATGTGGGTCGGCGGCACCGTCGCACTCGCGGTGGCGCTGCTGGCGCTCGGCTTCCAGGCGATGCTGGCCGAGGAGCGCCGACAGCGGGCGCTCGACGCGCTCGCCGCCGGCGGAGAGGCAGGAGCCTGACGTGCGGCGGAGGGTCGGGCGGCTGCTCGCTCGCGCGTTGCTCGGACCGCCGCCGGGGCGCCGGCGCCTGCCTCGCCCCGTGCGTGTCGCGCTCGCCCTGCTGTCCGCCGGGGCGCTGCTGTTCGTGCTGGCGGCGCCGTCGGCCGGCGATCGCGACCGGGTGCTGGCCCAGGCCCCCGACGCCGACACCGAGCGCGCCCCGCTGCCCGAAGACCGCGCGCCGCTTGCCCGGACACCCGCCACCGAGGCCGACCGGCGCCTGGTCCGCGAGGGCCGCCGTCTGTTCGTCGACGGCTGCTCGACCTGCCACGGCTTCGATGCCCGCGGGATCGCCGACCGCGCGCCGAGCCTGCACGGCGTCGGCGCCCTCGCAGCCGACTTCTACCTGCGGACGGGGCGGATGCCGCTCGAGGACCCCGAGGACGAGCCGCGTCGCCGCAAGGACTCGTTCTACACGGCTGCCCAACGCCAGGCGATCGTGGCGTACGTCGGCTCGCTGGGAGGCCCGCCGATACCGGTGCCGCACCCCGAGCGCGGGCGGCTGTCGGAGGGCGCGCACCTGTTCGCGGTCACCTGCGCGGGATGCCATCAGATCGTCGCCCGCGGCGGGATCGCGCCGCATGCAGTCGTTCCCGACCTCGAGGGGGTGAAGGCGATCGACGTCTACGAGGCCATCCAGATCGGACCCTACGTCATGCCGAAGTTCGCCTACCTGACGCCCGCCGAGCGCGACTCGATCGCCCGCTACGTGCTGTGGACGCAGGACCCGACCGACCTCGGCGGGTGGGGCATCGGCCACATCGGCCCGATCCCGGAGGGCATGGTGACGCTGTTCATCGGGCTGTTCGCGCTGCTGTTCACGATCCGCGCGATCGGCGAGAGGACGACCGAATGAGCCGCCAGCCCGGGAAGGTCAGCACCTTCCTCGTCGCCGCGGTCGTCCGCCTCCTCGGCAAACGCGGCGAGAAGCGCGAGCAGCGCGAGCGCGCACGCGAGCGCGAGCGCCAGCGCGAGCTCGAGCGGCGCAAGGGGATGAGCCAGGACGAGCTGGACAAGCTGCGCGAGGAGGAGCAGAAGGGCCGCCCGGGGGTCCCGCCGCCCGCCCGCGAGCGCGACGTCGGGGCGAGCGGCGCGGTGTTCGGCGGCGTGCTGCTGGCGCTGCTGCTGGCCACGGTCGCGGCGGCCGGGTTCATCGTCTTCTACGTCGCCTTCCCCGACACGCAGCTGCTCGGCCTGTGCATCGGGCTGGCGCTGCTGTTCCTCGGCGTGGCCAGCGCCCTGGCCGGCAAGCGCCTGTTCCCCCGCGAGGAGGCCGTCGAGGAGCGCCACGACTTCGGCGACGAGGAGAAGCGCGCGGAGATCGAGGGGATCCTGGAGGAGAGCGTCGAGGGCGTCTCGCGCCGACGCGTGCTGACGCTCGCCGCCGGTGCCGCCGGCGCGACGATCGGCGCCGCCGCGCTCATGCCGGTCACCTCGCTGGGACCCAGCGTCGGCGCGCGCATCCGCCAGACCCAGTGGTCCCGCGGGCGCCGCGTCGTCGACGAGGCCGGCAGGCCCTTCCGCCCCGAGGACGTGCCGATCGGCGCCTTCCGCACCGGCTTTCCGGAGGGCGGCAAGTTCGACGAGCTCGACGCGCCGCTCATCCTCGTGCGCCTGCCGTGGGACGAGATCCAGGTGAGCGACGAGTTCAAGCGCTTCATGCCCGACGGCGTGATGGCGTACTCGAAGATCTGCCCGCACGCCGGCTGCGCGGTGTCGATCTACCGCCACCCGCTCTACGAGCCGACGGAGCCGAGGCCGGCGCTCGTCTGCCCGTGCCACTTCTCGACGTTCGACGTCTCGCGCGGCGGGCACCTCGTCTTCGGCCCCGCCGGCCGCGATCTGCCCAGCCTGCCCCTGGCCCTCAACGCCGCCGGTGAGCTGATCGCCGCGAGCGGGTTCACCGAGCGCGTCGGGCCGTCCTACGGCGGCGTGCGCAAGGGGCCCGACGACCAGCCGCTGCACCGGGGCGAGGGATGATCGTCCGGCGCACGGTCAGGTTCTTCGACGAGCGCATCGGCGTCGCGCCGAAGCTGCGCAACGCGCTGCGCTACGTCTTCCCCGACCACTGGTCGTTCATGCTGGGCGAGATCGCCCTGTACTCGTTCGTCGTCCTGGTCGGCACCGGCATCTTCCTGGCCTTCTACTACGTGCCCAGCGACGCCAACGTCTACTACAACGGGGGCTACGCGCCGCTGCGCGGCACGAAGATGTCCGAGGCGTACTGGTCGGTGCTGAAGCTCTCCGTCGACGTCCCGGCCGGCCTGCTGATCCGCCAGTCGCACCACTGGGCCGCCAACATCTTCATCGGGGCGATCGCGCTGCACATGGTGCGCATCCTCTTCACGGGCGCCTTCCGCAAGCCGCGCGAGCTCAACTACTGGATCGGGCTGACGATGCTGGCGCTGGCGGTCTTCGAGGGCTTCGCCGGCTATTCGCTGATCGACGACCTCTACTCGGGGATGGGGCTGGTGATCGCGTACGCGGTGGCGCTGTCGATCCCGTTCATCGGCGAGGACTTCGCCGTCCTGGTCTGGGGCGGCGAGTACCCGGGCGCGACCGAGTTCTGGTCGCGGCTGTTCGTCGTGCACGTGTTCATCGTCCCGGTGCTGATCGCCGGCCTGATCGCCGCCCATCTGTCGATGATCACCCGCCAGCACCACACGCAGTTCCCCGGCACGGGGCGCACCGAGAGCAACGTCGTCGGCTCACCGATGTGGCCCACGTACGCGCTGCGCTCGATCGGGCTGCTGCTGATCACCGCGGCAGTGATCTTCCTGCTCGGAGGGTTGATCCAGATCAACCCGATCTTCCTGTGGGGCCCGTACGAGACGTACCTGTCGACCAACGCCGCGCAGCCGGATTACTACCTCGGCTGGCTGATCGGCGGGCTGCGCCTCATGCCGCCGTTCGAGCTCCAGCTCGGCGACTACACCGTGGTTCCCAACCCGTTCTGGTTCGGCGCCGGCTTCCCGCTGTTCGTCTTCTTCGTGCTGTACCTGTGGCCGCTGATCGACAAGCGGCTGTTCGGCGACCGCCGGGGGCACGAGCTGCTCGACCGCCCGCGCGACAACCCCCGGCGCAGCGCCGCGCTCGTCGCGTTCCTCGGCTGGGTGGCGCTCGTCATGCTCGCCGGCGCAACCGACCGCGTGTTCTTCCGCCTCGACATCCCCTACGAGGGGCAGATCTGGTTCCTGCGCGTGATGGTCGTTCTCTTCCCGCCGCTCGCCTACTTCTTGGCGAAGCGCTACTTCGAGGATCTGCAGGCGCGCGACCCGCACCCGCTACGGCGCTGGACCGGGCGCGTCGTGCGGCGCACCGACGACGGCGGCTTCGAGACGCTGGATGCGACTGACGGCGCGTCGGTCGCGCCGTCCGAGCACGAGGAGGTCGCTCAGGGCAGGTCGTCGACGCCGACGGGCTCGTAGCGCGGCGGATTGGCGACGAACCACTCCATCCCGGTGTCGAGCAGCGTCAGCGTGCTGCTGTGCTCGCCGAGGCGCACGACGGCGGTCGCCTGGTCGCCGCGGCGCTGCACGTCAGCGACGCGCGCGCGGGCGAAGGCATCGGCGCCCGCGACGTTCCCGCGCTCGGCCAGCCCGAGGATCTCCTCGCAGCCGTCCAGCACGCTCCCGGCGGCTAGGAAGCGACGCCGGGTGTCCTCGGCCAGGGTGGCGTACACGCCGGGACCGTTCCCCTGCGCGCACATGCTCAGCAGCGTCGCGGTCGTCGTCCGCGCGTTGTCGGTCGAGCTGATGCGGGGGCTGTCGCTGCAGCCGGCGACCAGCGCGGCGGCGGCCAGGGCGGCGAGGGGCAGGCGCCGCCGGCTCATGGCTCGCGCTCGGGCTGCGGGTCTTCGACCTGCGTGAAGATCACCCCGTCGACCAGCACGTCGGCGGCGTCGGCGACGTGGTCGAGCGCCTCGACCAGGTGCTCGTAGGCCTTCGGATCCTCCTGCACGAGCGCCTCGATCGCCTTCAGCAGCTCCTTGTCGGCCTTGTCCAGCGGCTCGGCCAGCGACTCCTCTTGCACGGCGATGCGCTCGGCCAGCAGGCCGGCGAGCGA
>DASZOA010000593.1:0-3843 GCA_035551055.1 Solirubrobacteraceae bacterium | reverse complement strand
CGCCCGCAGGCGCCGCTCGAGCTCCTTCGCGCGCCGCTCGTCAAAGCGCGCGACGAGGAACGCGCCGAGGTCGCCGACGGTCACGGCGCCGCTCTCGTCCACGTCGACCGCGGCGTGCGTGGCGTAGAGGTCGGCCCGCGGGCCCGTGCGCCACGCCACGACGGTCTCCGGGGTCAGCGCCGGCAGCGGGTCGCGCACGGTGAGGGTCGCCGCCCACAGCGGCCCCGCGTCCGCCGCCGCGGCGACGACCGCGCGCAGGACCGCGGTGGACACGTCGCCGGTCGCGGGCGCGGCGCCCCAGTCGTCGGGATCACCGCTCGTTGCGAACATCGCGTCGATGTGGTCGATGCCCGCTTCCGCGAGCGGCGGGAATACCTCCGAGATCGGCACCGCAACGTCCTCGGCCACCTTCTTGTCGGTGTCGAACAGCCGGATCCCCGCCTCCGGATGGAAGAGTAGGTCAAAGGGCTGGTACGCGGCGATCACGCCGTTTGAGAACATCGCCGCGGGCGCGAACAGGTTGATGGGCTCGCCGCTCTGCTTGCTGGCGAAGGTCAGCGCGTCACCGGCCGGCGTCAGCTCGTCCTCGACCGCGTCGAGGATCCCGCGCTGATCCGCGCTAACGACCAGCGCCTTCCCCGGCACGCCGAACCCGGTCATTGCAGGAATCCCGACGAGGCTGTTCAGTGCCCGCCAGAACGGTCGCGCGACGGTCGCGCCGCCGCGGGCGAGGTCGAGCACGATGCCGTTGACGACGGCGGTCGTCGCGGTCAGCGCGAACGCGTCGCCAGCACGTCGCGCGGTCTCCTGCGGCCCGACGCCCATCGCGGCGAGCGCCGGCAGGGCCTGCGCGACCGGCGCCGGCCCCCACCAACGCTGCCCGTCCGGCGTCTCGTCCATCCGCATGACCCTCGCGTCCGAGACGAACCACACCGACGTGACCGCCATGCCGCCCACCGTACCTCCCGCCGCCCGGCCGCGGCAACACGGACGCGGGGCTAGCGGCCCGTCGCCCGCGCGATCGCTCCTCGCGGCCCGCCGTCGTAGCCCTGCCCGGCGGGCGGCCTAAGCGCCGACACGCCGCGCGTGCCCTCGTCCGGGCCGCCGTCGGAACGCCGGACGGCGGCAGGATCACTCAGGGACGGGCGGCGCCCGGGTCGCGGTGTCGCCCGGGCGAGTCGCCGAGCGCGAACACCAGCGCGACCGCGACGGCCGCGACGAGCGCGAGCAGCCCGCCGACCATGACCGCGCGGAGCGAGCCCGCCGATCCCCGCGAGCAGCCGGCCGGCATGGCGCGCCGGCTTCCGTGCGACACGCGCACGTCCTGGCCCGAGGAACGGACGCTGGGGCACGGCGATCCTCGCCCGCTCGCGATCGCGCTGAAAGGCACCACACGCATGACACCCCCACCCCACCGCGCGAGGATCGGCGCGAAGGGCTTCCCGCCGAACGCCCTCTCCCCTCGCAGCTCGCGCCTGCTCGCCGCCAAGCGGCGCCGCCGCGCGTTCTAGCCTTCCGCCGCGGCGCGCGCGAGCCTGCGGGTCGAGTGGCCCGACGGCCGCACCAGGTCCCGAGCGGCCGGTCGAGCAGAACGACGTGCGGCTCGCGTGGGACCCGGCGGCCTTGCGGGCGCACGCGCAGCTCAAGCGCCTCGGCGGCACCTCGACGCTCGTCGACGATCGACTGTCGCGCACGGCGCGTTCGTAAACGCCGAGCGGACCTTCGGCCGCCGGCGGACGCGATCTACTCGCTCGGACACACGAGCGGCGCGAACCGTCGCGACCGCGCCGGATCGCCGTGCACCGCTGCTAGCGACCCGCCTGTGCGCCGCCGGTCCTCGCGTGTGCAGCCGAGCAATCGCGTGCGCGCCAGCCCGGCCCACGCGCTGCGCCAACCCCCCGTGCGGAGTCACGAGGCCCCCCGCGTAGTCCAAGCTCGACCAGAGAGTCAACACCCGTAGCGAACGCGCTAACGATCGCGCAACATCCGAGCGGGCGCTGCGTCCTACCACGATCCGAACATCGGGGGTCCCCGGGATGAGAGGATCGCTCCACCACCGCTCGTGTTAGGAGAACAGATGTCCGCTCCCTTTTTGATGGCTTTGCATGGCCAGCTGACCGTGATCGGAAAAAGCCCCGACGGCGACTCGATGCGTTTCATCCCCGATACGCCCGACGCCCTGCAAGAACTCGCGCGCGCCGACCGCATCCGCATAACAAAAACCGACGGCAGCGTCCAGCTACGCCTGGAGGGCATCGACAGCCCGGAAACGCACTTCGGGCCGTTCGCGCAGCCGCTGGGCGATGTCGCTCGCGACTGGCTGCTTGACCGCACCGGGTTTTCGGACGTGACCTTCGACTCGGCCGGCAAGGTCACCGCCGCGACACCCGCAACCCGCCGCGCGGTCGTGCTTAGCAAGGCGGCCGACCCCAACGGCCGGCCGATCTCCTATCTGCTCGTCGACCATGACGACCCACCGCCGGACGGCAAGTTCGTCGAAGTCGACGCCGAGCTGGTCCGCGCCACGCTCAACGCCGCGTCGCTCGCGGAGAGTATCTCCTACCTGACGTTGTACAGCTCAACGCCGGCCCGCCACCGCCGCACGCTGCGCGCGATCGCAAGCGACGCGCGCGAACAACAGCGCGGCGTCTGGGCAACCGACGACACCGACGATTTCGAGCTCGTCGACCACGACTCATTGGGGCCGCCCGACGGTGAGTTGGTGCTTCCGAAGCTCTTTCGCCGCTGCAGCGACTATCTCAAGGCCCGCCAAGCAGGCTTTCAAGGCGTGCTTACGGAGTGGCTCGTCGCCGTGTCCGCGACCGGCAGGCGCCCCGAAAACGACCTACTCTTGATCGGCGGTAAGACCGAAGTCGCGATGAGCACCGTCCTGCAGCACCTCAACGACCGCATCCGCTTCACCGCCGACATCCTCGACATCGTCTTCGTCGAAAAGTAGGCCCAACCATCACCGCGGTCCCGGCCCATTCGTCCTGTCGAGCCGCTGCCACGCTGCGCTGCGCGATCTCGTGGTGTTCGCCGCGCGTCATCGGAGACGTTGTGCTCGTTAAACGCGTGGATGACCTTGCGCACGTGCGACTCGTCGGTCCCGACGAGCGTGGCGATTTGCGCGACGGGCATCCGCGTGGCCGACGCCCACACGATCAACGCGCGCTCACGCTTGGCTTCCGACGCCGCCTTACGCGACAGCCGCTTGAGCCTGTTGCCCTCCTCCGGCAACAGCTCGAACGAACACGACGGGGGACGCATCGCCACCTCCAGATCACCGATGCGTCGACGTTCGACATCGATCGCGGTGTAGGGCGCCTTGAGCTTGAAGAAGACGGCTCCCCCGACTGCAGCGCGGCAAACCCGGCCGACCCCGGCCGCCAGAAGTTGACCTCGGTCAGCTCCGGGCGGCCGAACAGGAACTGGTACCAGCCGTGGTCGGTAGGGGCGACGGCTCCGCGCATCGGCGCGAGGATCCTGTCGCGCTTCTGCGCGGCGGACAAGGCTACGACCGCGACGCCAGCATCCGCCGACGCCGACCGCGACGCACCAACGCTCGTGCACCGCCCCGAGCCCAGGCAGTGAGTAGCAATCCACGAGCGCGACCGCGACCTGCGCCTGGAACGCTGAGACGGCCTGAAAGCGCGCCAGCGCGCCTGACGGCGCGCGTGCGACACCGCCTGCAGCGGCGGGGAGGCCTCGGCAAGCCCCGGATCGGCGCCGGGGGCGGCGATCGTGTCGACCGCGAGGCGATTTTGAGGCGTTATCACGGCCTGCGGCGAGTGGCCGCCGTCAGGGCCTCCTTGGCCATCGGGGCCCCGCCCGGTGCGAGAC
>DASZOA010000592.1:0-5164 GCA_035551055.1 Solirubrobacteraceae bacterium | reverse complement strand
AGCACGCTGACGGCCGCCACGATGAAGATGCGGTAGACGTACGCGGCCTCGACCAGCTCGTCCCGCCCGGCGCCGCTGCTGACCGCGCTGTTCGGGACGCCGCGCGACGTCGTCGTCGTCGGCGCGATCTCCGTGCTGATCGTCGTGGTCAGCGGCGCCGGGCGGGACGAGCTGCTCGAGGACGCGTACGTCTACCGCATCTTCATCGTGACGGCCGTCAGCGCGCTCGCCGTGCTCGCGGCCCTCGGCCGCGTGCAGGTGCACCGCGACCGCGAGCGCTTCGCGCTGCTGTCGGCGCTCGCCGAGATCACCGACGGGACGCGCAGCCTGTCGGACACTATCGCCGGCCTCAACGACCTCGTCGTGCCGGCCTTCGCCGATATCTGCATCGTCGACGCCGTCAGCGGCGGCAGCCTGCAGCGCCGCGGCGTGCGTGTCGCCGGCCCTCGCGCCGAGCAGGAGACGGCGGCGATCGCCGCCCGTCCGCCGGCGACGGCGGACGAGCTCGGCAACCCCGAGCAACCCCGCCTGCTGGCCCTGGACGACGCGGTGCTGCAGCAGATCGCGACCGACGCGCAGGACCTCGAGCGCCTGCGCGCGTTCGGCGCGCGCTCGGCGATCGTCGTGCCGCTGCGGGCGCGGGGGCGCAGGCTCGGCACGCTCACGCTGATCACCACGGCGAACTCCGATCGCCGCTATGGCGAGCACGACCTCGACTTCGCGAAGGTGCTCGCCGGGCGCGCCGCGCTCGCGCTCGACAACGCCGGGCTGTTCTCCGAGCTCGAGACGATCGAGGCGCAGCTGACGGCGGCGCTGTCGACGCTCGCCGAGGCCGTCACCGTGCAGCGTGCCGAGGGCTCGTTGATCTACGCGAACGAGGCCGCGGCCCGGATGCTCGGCTTCGACTCGCCGCGGGAGCTGCTCGCGACGCCGCTCGAGCAGGTCGTGACGGCCTTCGAGACGACGCACGAGGACGGCTCACCGCTGCGTCTCGAGGATCTCCCCGGGCGGCAGGTGATCGCCGGCAACCCCGAGCCGAAGCCGCTGATCACGCGTACCCGCGACCGCAGGACCGGCGAGATCGGATGGCGGCTGACCAAGGCCTCGGGCGTGTACGACTCCGAGGGCAACCTCAAGCTCGTCGTCAACGTGATCGAGGACATCACGGAGGTCAAGCGCGCCGAGCGCACCCAGCGGATGCTCGCCCGCGCGGGCGAGCTGCTGTCGTCGTCGCTGGACTACGAGCGCACCCTGCAGCAGGTCGCCGAGCTGGCCGTCCCGCAGCTCGCCGACTGGTGCGCCGTGAGCCTGCCCGACGGGCACGGCTACATCCGCGGGGTCGCCGTCGCGCACATCGACCCCGACAAGGTCGCGCTGGCGCGGCGGATCGGCGAGCGCTACCCGACCCGCGCCGACGCGCCGACCGGCACCGCCCAAGTCATCCGCGACGGCGTCTCGCAGCTCGTCAACGAGATCCCCGACGAGATGCTGGCGGCGGTCGCCCAGGACGACGAGCACCTCGAGCTGCTGCGGTCGGTCGGCCTCCGAGCCGGGCTCACGGTCCCGATGACCGCGGGCGGCAAGATCGTCGGCGCGCTCACGCTGGTCAGCGCCGAGTCCGGCCGGCAGTTCGACGACGCCGACGTCGCGCTCGCCGAGGAGATCGCGCGGCGCGCCGGGACGGCGGTCGAGAACGCGCGGCTGTACAGCGAGCGCTCGGAGATCGCGCGCACGCTGCAGACGAGCCTGCTGCCCGGGCGGCTGCCGCACGTGCCCGGCTGGGCGGCGGCGACGCTGTACCGGCCGGCCGGCGTCGAGAACTGGGTCGGCGGGGACTTCTACGACGCGATCACCGTGCCGGGCGGCTGGCTGGCGATCGTCGGCGACGTCGCCGGCCGCGGCGCGTCGGCGGCCGCGCTGACCGGGCTGGCGCGGCACACGCTGCGCACCGCGGCCGGCCTGCTCGACGACCCGCTCGACGCCGTGCGCACGCTCAACGACGAGCTGCTCGCGCTGGACTCGATGTCGCTGTGCTCGGTCGCCGCGGTGCTGCTGCGCGAGGACGAGGAGGGCGCCGCGACCGCCGAGATCCTCTGCGCCGGCCATCCGCTGCCGCTGCTCGTGCGCGGCGGCGCGGTGCGCCCGACGGGCAGCTTCTCGCCGATGCTCGGCGCATACGCGGTCGCCGGATGGGAGCGCACGTGCGTCGAGCTCGAGCCCGGCGACGTGCTCGTCATGTTCACCGACGGCGTGTTCGACGCGGTCGGCGAGAGCGGCCGCTTCGGCGAGGAGCGGCTCGAGCGCACGCTCGAGGGCGCGGTCGACGCCGCCGACGCCGTCGCGCGGATCGATGCGGCGCTCAGCGGCTTCGCGGTCGGCGAGCAGGCCGACGACACGGCCGTCCTCGCCGTGCAGCGCGTGCCGGTCGAGGCGATCGCGCGAGGCCGCTGAGCCGGCCCTGCGCTGGTCGCTACCGTTCGTCGCATGACGACGATCGCCTCCTCCGCGCTGACCAACGGCCTGCCCCTGCACCGGATCGGCATCGAGGGGACACGCGCGGTCACGATCCTCGTCGCGTTCGACGCCGGGGCGCGCACCGAGCGCGCCGAGGAGAACGGCATGGCGCACTTCCTCGAGCACCTCGTCTTCAAGGGCGGCGAGAAGTTTCCGCACTACCGCGACGTCAACGAGACCGCCGAGAAGCTCGGGGGCTCGCTGAACGCCTACACGTCGCACGATCTCGTCGCGTTTCACATCACCGTGCGCGCGGAGGCGGCGCTGGAGGCCGCCGACCTGCTGACCGACTTCGTCGCGCGCCCGCACCTCGATCCCGACGAGCTCGACAAGGAGCGCGGCGTCGTCATCCAGGAGATCCAGCGCTACAAGGACGAGCCGGCGTCCGTCGCCGAGGAGCTGATCGACCGCGCGTCGTTCGGCGAGCACCCGCTCGGCCGGCCGGTGCTCGGCCCCGAGGAGCACCTGCGCACGTTCACGCGCGACGCGATCGTCGCCTTCCGGGAGCGCCGCTGGGCGGGCGCGCGCGGGGGCGCCTTCGTCGTCGGCAACCTCGCGAACGTCCCCGAGGACGGGGCGTTCGCAGAGCTCTTCGAGCGCTTCCCGACGCTCGCGCCGCCGGACCCGTTCGACCCGGCGCCGCCGTTCGAGCCTTCGGTCATCGTCGAGCAGCGCGACACCAACCAGTCCCACCTGCGGATGTCCTACCGCCCGCGCGTCGACGTCTCCGACCCGGCCAGCCGCGCCGCGCTGACGATCTACGCGACGCTGCTCGGCGGCTCGATGAGCTCACGGCTGTTCGACGAGATCCGCGAGCAGCGCGGCCTGGCGTACTCGGTGTACGGGGTCTCGCACGCCCACGCCGACGTGCCGCTGCTGCAGCTCGGCGCGGGGCTTCACTCCGCCAAGTGCGTCGAGGCCTACACGCGGATGCGCGAGATCGTCGCCGAGCTGCGCGACGAGGGCCCGACCGAGGACGAGGTCGCGCGGGCGCGCGCCTACGCCGCCGGCCGGCGCGTGCTGTCGTTCGAGAACACGAACGCCGTCGCCCGCCACGCCGCCGCCCAGACGATCGTCTTCGGCGAGCGGATCGACCCCGACCGCGCGATCGCGATGCTCGACGCCGTCACCCTCGACGAGGTCGCCGAGGTCGCGCGCGACGTCGCCGACACGCTGGCGGTGGCCTGCGTCGGCCCGCACAGCGAGGGTGACTTCAACTGAGCCCGCAGCCGGCCTGAACCGCCGCGAGCTCGAGCGCTACGTCGGCCGCGTGAGCGGCCGCTGGCCGCTGCAGCGCGCGCTGCTGGGCGGCGCCCGCGTGGCCGACGAGCGCGGCGCGCCGCCGCAGCGCGAGCGTGGGCCGGAGTTCGTGGTCGTGCTCGTCTCCGACGCGTTCGACGGCGTCCCCTGGCTCGAGCGGGTCTACGTCGCGGGAACGCTGTGGGACGCCGGCGAGATGGGAGATCGCGCCGACGTGCACTGCTACACCCCGCCGGAGCTAGAGCGCAAGGCGCAGACGCTGCGGGTCGTGCGGGAGGTCGTGCGCGAGGGGCTGGATCTGCTCCCCCGAGCGTGAGCGGCCGGCTCAGCCGAGGTTGCCGCAGAAGGTCAGGCCAAGGTCGATCGCGCGGCGGTCCGAGCGCGCGCGGGCCGCGCGGAAGCGGTCCAGCGCGCCGCGCAGCTCGTTGCCCGCCGCCGCGAGCGCCCGGCGATCGTCGGCGCCGGCGGCCGCGAGGAAGCGCGCCGATGCCGCGCGCAGCTCCTCGAGCAGCGGCACCGTGCCGCGGACGGAGGCGACGAACGCCTGCGCATCCCGGCGCGCCGCCCGCTCCTCGGGCAGTCGCACACGCGCGAGCCGGTCGGCGAGCTTCTCGTACGTGTCGGCGAGCTCCTCGTTGGCGGCGGCGACCTCCTGCGGCGTCTGCGGCTCGCGCTCGCGGACCGCGGCGAACTCGCTGAAGAGGTCCTCGCAGACCCCGTCGGCCGCCGAGATGAACCCCTCCCTCGTCTGCGGCGCGCGGTCGGCGCCGCCGCAGCCGGCGAGCAGCACGGCCGCGAGCAGGACCACGGTCGGCGTCCGGCGCGGGAGCACGGCGGCAGCCTAGACCGTCGGCGCGCGCCCGCGCGCCGCACGGCCGCCGTCGCGCCGCAGTCGTGCGCTCGGCGGTCGCCCCCTCAGGAGATCGCGATCATGCGCTCGATCGGCACCCGCGCGCGCTCGGCGACGTCGTCGGGGACCTTGACCTCGTGGACGAGGTCGCGCAGCGCATCGCGCAGCTTGGGCAGCGTGATCATCTTCATGTACGTGCAGGCGGCGCGCTCGTTGGCGGCGATGAACTGCGTGTCGGGCGCCGCCTCGCGCAGCGGGTGCAGCATCCCGACCTCGGTGGCGACGATCGCCTTAGCGCCGGGCTGCGCCTCGCCGGCGTACTTCAGCATGCCGCCCGTCGAGAGCATGTGCACGCCCTCCTCGTCCAGGTCGCCCGCCGCCACGTACTCCATGACCGACGTCGAGCAGCCGCACTCCGGGTGGATGAGGAAGTCGGCGTCGGGGTGCACGGCGCGGACCTGCTCGATGTCCTTGGGGCGGATGCCGGCGTGCACGTGGCACTCGCCGTCCCAGACGTGCAGCGGCCGGCCGATCCGGCGC
>DASZOA010000591.1:0-10984 GCA_035551055.1 Solirubrobacteraceae bacterium | reverse complement strand
GCTTCGGCGCCGCGGCGCACATCCTCGCCCAGGTCGCTTGCTGGCAGGGGCGCGAGGTCTACGCCTTCACGCGCCCGGGCGACGAGGCGGCGCAGGCGCTCGCGCGCGCGCTCGGGGCGGCGTGGGCGGGCGCCTCCGACGAGCGGCCGCCCGAGCCGCTGGACGCGGCGATCATCTTCGCGACCGCCGGTGCGCTCGTGCCGATCGCGCTCGACGCGGTCGCACCCGGCGGCACGGTCGTGTGCGGCGGCATCCACATGAGCGAGATCCCCGCCTTTGCCTACGAGCGGCTGTGGCGCGAGCGCACGCTGCGCTCGGTCGCCAACCTCACGCGGGCGGACGGCATCGAGTTCCTCGCGCTCGCGCCGCGGGTGCCGGTCCGCACGCACGTGACCGCCTATCCGCTCGAGGCGGCCAACGACGCGCTCGCCGACCTGCGCAGCGGGCGCCTGACCGGCGCCGCCGTCGTCGTGCCGTAACGCGCCGCGGCGGGAGAGCCAGTGCTGGAGCGGTGTATGCGCCGGGGAACGCGAGCGGCCGCGGCGCATGTCAGGCTTGCCGGCATGGTCGCGCCGGCGGAGCACCCCGACGCCGCGCCGCCGAGCACCGAGGACGTGCGCGGCGCCATCGCTCGCGCGACGGTTCGCGAGGGACGACCGCAGGACGTCGCCGTCCACGAGACCCACATCTCGACGGTGTTCGTGGCCGGCGCGCGCGCCTTCAAGCTCAAGAAGCCGGTCGTGCTGCCGTTCGTCGACTACGGCACGCCGCAGCGCCGGCGCGAGATGTGCCGGCAGGAGGTCGATCTCAACCGCCGGCTGGCGCCCGACGTCTATCGGGGGGTCCGCGCCCTGGCGCAGCGCGAGCAGGCCCTCGAGCTCGCCGACGAGGAGGACCGGGCCGCGGTCGACTACGTCGTCGAGATGCGCCGCTTCGACGAGCGCGCGACGCTCGCCGCCAAGCTCGAGCGCGGCGAGCTGACGCGGGGCGAGGTCGCCGCGCTCGCCGGGGTGCTGGCGCGGTTCCACGAGCGCGCGCGCCGCGTCGAGGCCTCGGGCGTGCCGGCGCTGGCGATCGAGCGGCGGATGACCGAGAACTTCCACGAGCTGCTGGCGATCGTCGACCAGCGCGCCGAGGTCGAGCGCGTGCTCGCGCTCGAGCGCTTCGCGCACGCGTTCGTCGTCGCGCACGCGGGCCTGCTCGACGCTCGCGCGCGCCGCGGTCACGTGCGCGAGGGGCACGGCGACCTGCGCGCCGAGCACGTGCTGCTCGAGGATGCGGTCGAGGTCATCGACTGCATCGAGTTCAACGTCGACCTGCGCGAGCTCGACGTCGCCGACGACCTGGCGTTCCTCGTCATGGACCTCGTCGCGCGCGGCGGCGAGCGCTTCGCGCGCGCGCTCGTGGACGCCTACCGCGAGGCCGGCGGCGATCCGGGCGACGACGCGCTGATCGGGTTCTACGCCGCCTACCGGGCGCTCGTGCGGACGAAGGTCGCGCTGCTGCGCGCCGCGCAGCGCCCGCCCGCGAGCGCGGCGCACGGCCGCGACAGCGCGGCGGCACGCGACCTGCTCGCGCTGGCCGAGCGCTTCGCGTGGCGCGCCCGGCTGCCGCTGGCGATCGTCGTCTGCGGCCTGCCGGCCAGCGGCAAGTCGCATCTCGCGCAGCGGCTGGCCGCGATCTCGGGTCTCGCCCACCTCAGCTCCGACGTGACCCGCAAGCGGCTCGCCGGCAGCGCGCTGCACGAGCGCGCGTCGGCGCAGACCTACGGCGCCGACTTCAACCGCCTGACGTATGCGGAGCTCGGCCGGCGCGCGGCGGAGCAGGTCGGCGCGCACGGCGGCGCGCTCATCGACGCGACGTTCCGCCACCGCGACGACCGCGACGCGTTCGCCGGCACGTTCGCCGGCGCCGCGCCGCTGCTGTACGTCGAGTGCGTGGCGCCCCCCGCGGTGCTGGCCCGGCGCGCCCAGCGGCGCGACCGCGACTCCGCGGGCATCTCCGACGCGTCGCTGGAGGTCGTCGAGCGTGAGATGGCGAGCTGGGAGCCGCTGCACGAGGTCGCCGCCGATGCGCACGTCGCCATCCGCACCGACCGCCCCGTGGACGATGCGGTCGCCGATCTGCTCGGCCTGCTCGACGAGCGCATCGGGCGGCTGCGCCACGCGCCGGCGAAGACCCGCTAGGCGGGACGGCGGGAACGCCGTCGCTGATCGGCGCCCCTCCCCGGTGATCGGGAGCACGCGCCGGAGCCGACGAGTTGCCCGAGATCCGGACGCGGATGTCGTGACGCGCAAGGTGCGCAATCCGCCCCTGCCGCGTCACGACGGTCGACAGGGGTCCGGCGCCCGGCACTGACGCTCGCGGCAAGCCGGCTGCTTCTCGAGGCCAGCAGCATTCCCGCTGGCAGTGCCAATTTCACACGCGAACCGGGAGCGATCGCTCGTTCTCATCGCCACTGCTTACTCCCCGGTCCAGTCCGCGAGCAGCAGCGCGAGCAGGCGAACGTCGGGAGGGCGGAGCGCGCGCCACGCGCATCCGCCGCGTCTCCCCCATGCTTCGGCGCCCGAACTGCTCGGCGCGGTCCCGCGCGCTGCTAGGTTCGAGGCGGCTATATGACCGACGCCAGCGGATCGACCACCCGGCGCGTCGCGCCCATCGCCGGCCTGCTCGTGCTCGTGGCCAGCTTCGTCGTCGCGGCCGATCTGTTCGGCACGCGCCAAGCGCTCTTCGGGTCGGCGACTCCGGCGCCGCAGCCGTCGGCGTTCAGCCGCGTCGACAGCTCGCCGGCGAACAGTCCGCGGTCGGTCCTGCGCTCGCAGCCGTGGTGGCAGCAGGTCGGGCGCTACAGCGGGGTCGGCTCGAGCGAGCCGGACCTGTTCCGCATCGCCGACGGCGCCATCCAGTGGCGCGTGACGTGGGGATGCGAGCGCGGGCGATTCGTCGTACGGACGCCGGGCGAGCCGCCGCTCATCGACGAGCCGTGCGCCGAGCGCCGGGTCAGCGAGCTGACCAAGCACCCGGCCGGCGGGATGATGATCGAGACGACCGGCCGCTGGACGGCCCGCGTCGAGCAGCAGGTAGACGTGCCGCTGATCGAGCCGCCGCTTGCGGCGATGCGGGCATCCGGCGCGAGCACGATCGCGACCGGGCGCTTCTACCGCATCGACCAGGTCGGCCGGGGGCGCGTGACGATATACCGACTCGCAAACGGCAGGCATGCCCTGCGGCTGACCGACTTCTACGTGACCGCGAACATCGACCTCGAGATCCGCCTCAGCCCGCTGCGCAAGCCGCGCACGACGCGCCAGTACCTCAGCGCGCCGGCGCGATTCGTAGCGCCGCTCGACGTCACGACCGGATCGATGAACTTCAGGGTGCCCGCGGGCGTCGACCCGCGCCGCTACCGCTCAGTGGTCATCTGGTGTCCGCTCATCACGAGCGCGTACGCCGCCGCCACGCTCGACCACAGGCAGCCGGCCGGATGATCGCCGGCCGGCCATGGAACCGGCGCCCCGTCGCCGCTGCCACGGCGGAGCCGATCACGGCGCCCCCGCCGCCGCGACCGGCCGAACCCGGCGCGTCGCCGGCGCCCGGTCCCCGGCTGGTCCTCGGCAACCGCACGATCCCCGTCGTGCTGCCCAACCGCCGCGATCCGCGGCTCAAGCTCTCGGCGGTCATCGTCACCCTGCAGGTGCTCGGGCAGACCGTCCTGGACTTCAAGGTCTCGATCGCCCAGATCCTCATCACGATCGCGACCTGCGCGCTCGTCGACATGGCGGTGACGTTCAAGCGCCAGGGCGTTCTCGCGTGGCCCGCGAGCGCGCTGCTGACCGGCAACAGCATCGCGTTCATCCTGCGCACGAACGGCACCAAGCACGGTGACTGGTGGAGCCTCAACGGCATCGAGTGGTTCATCCTCGCCGCGCTCGTCTCGCTGCTGGTCAAGTACCTCGTGCGCCCGGACGGCCGCCACCGCTTCAACCCGTCGAACGTGGGAATCGTCTGGGCGCTGCTGGTCATCGGACCGGTCCACGTGTTCCCGCAGTACCTCTGGTGGGGGCCGCTCGAGGCGCCGGTCATCGCCGCGCTCGTCGTGATCGCGCTCGGCGCCGTGTGGATCCTCACCGCGGTGCGGATGCTGTCGATGGCGCTCGCCTTCCTGGTCCCCTTCACCGCGCTGATCGCGATCTTCGCCGCCGCCGGCAAGAGCTTCGTGGCGATCTGGAGCGACGCGTCGATCAGCGGCTTCGACTACTGGTTGAAGATCTGCACCTCGCCGGAGGTGTTCGTCTTCGTGTTCTTCATGATGTCCGATCCGGCGACGGCCGCGAAGACGCCGCGCGGGCGGATCATCTACGGCGTGATCACCGCGCTCGTGGCCGCCGGCCTCGTCGTCATGCAGCCGACCGAGTACGGCGTCAAGGTCGCGATCCTCGCCAGCCTCACCCTCGTCTGCGCGGTCGTCCCGTTGATCGACGCCGCCGCGCGCCGACTCGGCGACCGGCGCGACCCCGCGATCGCCCCGCCACCCCCCGCGCCGCGATGGCGGACATCGCCGATCACGCTCGGAGCGGTTCGTCCGGCGACGATCGCCGTCGTGCTCATCGCGCTGACCGCCGTAATCGGAACCGCAGCGCTTGCCGACAACCGGGACCTCGTCTTCATCGAGCGGGGGCTGACCGGGCCGCGCAACGCCCAGTAGCCGAGCTGGCTCGCGGCCGCTCGGCAGCGGGTCCTCACGCGGCGCGCGCCGGAACCGCGCCCGACCGGCGACGCCGCGAGCTGCGCCGCGACAGGTAGACCACGTTGTCGACGCGGTCCTGGCGAGGCCGCGCCGCGTCGAAGTCCCTGATGAAGCTGTCGTGGACGACCGGCTCGAACGCTCGGGGAAGCTCTGTGACGATCGGGGTGAGCATGTCTGTGCCTGTGAGGTGAGCTTGATGTGCAGTGTGGTGTGTCATCGGCAGCATGCTCCGTTGCGACCCGTGCGCCCAGAGGGGCAGACCCGCATCCGAGGTGCGGCTAACCCGAAGTTCCTGCGCGGGAACTCCGGGCTAACCCCCTTCCGGGCGCACGTGGGCGGCGCTAACCGCCGCTGCGCGCCGCTCGCAGCTCGATCCGGCCGTCGTTCGTGCGGACCTCGTAGCGCGGCTGCGGGAAGACGGCCGGACCCTCGACCACCGCACCGCTGCAGACGTCGAAGCGGGAGCCGTGCCAGGGACAGACGACGACGTCGCCGTCGCGCTCGCCCTCGTCGAGCGGTCCGCCGAGATGGCTGCACGTGCCCGCGATCGCGCACAGCTCGCCGGACTGCGCTCGGGCGATCAGCACGCTCGTGCCGTCGAGGCTCACCTTCATGCGGTCCACGCCGTCGAGGTCGGTTTCGTCGGCGACGGCGACGAACTCGCTCGGCGGCGCGTCGGCGAACGTGTGGTTGACGCGGACGCCGAGACCGAAGCTGAGCTCGCCGCCGAAATGCGCGGCGGTGCCGGAGATCGCGAGACCGGCGGCGCTCAGGGTGCGCCCGGCGGCGCGGTTTCCACGCGCGCGCTGAACGAGCGACGAGACGTTGAGGACCAGCCCGGCGACGTTCATCAGCGCGTGGAGCGTCGCGATCCGGCGTTCCTCGCCGATCAGGTCGCGCCAGTCGGCGGTTCCGGTCGCGGCCGCGGGCAGCGCCCCGGCGACCCCGACGGCGAGCGCGCCGTCGGCCGCCTTGTCGGCGTTCTCGGAGCCCGTGACGGTACCGACGAGGTCCAGGACGAAGGCGCTCGTCCAAGCGCCCACCGGCACGTCGGTGAGCGCCGGGTGCAGCGGCACCCCGAGCCACTTGCCGTCGAGCAGGTTGTGCAAGGCAGGTCGAGCGCTCAGGAATTGCTGGACGGGCGGCTGGGCCCGCTTGGCGACATCGTCGAGCCACGGCACCGAGTCGGCGATCCGCTTCGTCAGCTCTAAAGACACGTCTGCGTCCTTTCGGCGGGAGGTCAGTGACGTCAAGACAAGGGTTCGATCCGGCTCCTTCTACTACCCGTTCACCGCATGCTCGACCTGGGAAGGAGCGTCGGCGTCGGGGGCGCGTCGGGCGGCCGGCACGACGTCCGCGGCCGGCAGCGCGACGAGACCCTCGGCGGCGCGCGCCGACATCGCCGCCAGCGCCGCGAGCGCGATCTCGAGCCGCCGGGCGATCCAGCGCCGGCCGCCGAGCAGCACGACGAGCCGGGTGACGAGCCTGCGCGACTCGAGCTGGACGGCGACGTCGACCTCGGTCGTTCCGCGGCCGGGCGTGAGGATCCAGGTGATCCAGGCGACGGTTCTGGCGCAGAACCGCAGCTCGGCGGTCAGCACGCGCGGCGTGCGGCTGCGCTTGACCGCGACGCTTGCGCGCGGGGCCAGCAGACGCCGCTGGGTGGCCGCGTCGGACAACAGACCGCGCAGCACCGCATCGCCGGCGGCGACCCGCCGCGTGACGATGATCGGTCCGCGGCCCCAGCCCACCAGGCGGCCGAAGATGGCGAGGAAGACGAGTTCGACCATGCCCTCTTAGCGGCGCCTCGCCCCGCGGTCTTACGTGCGCGTTACGGCGCACCCACGGCGACGTCGACCGTCGCGAGTCGCGCCGGGTCCTCGGCGGCCGTCGTCGTCTCGCTGCCCGCCGCGCTCGCCTGCACGACGGAGAGGATCACCCGCTTGGGCCGCGCCGCGAGCGGCTCGACGAAGCCGCGGTGGAAGGCCCGGCGGCCCGTGCGAGCGAGCCGGTCGCCGACGATCGGCACGGCCAACAGCCCGTGCGTGTCGACGAGACCCTGCCCGAGGCGGTCCAGCTGACGGATGAAGTAGCCGTCGGGGTCCATCATCTCGCTGAGCGCCTCGCCGACGGTCGTTCCGCCGGCGCCGACGATCGGGCTGTCCCACAAGGTCTCGATCGTGGTCGCGCGCCAGTTCTGCGGCGGATTGGTGGGCGACGGCCGCGGGATCTTCGTCTCGGCCCGGAAGATGTCGGCGGGCGCACGGGTGACCGCTCGCACCGCGTGATACAGCGGCTCGCCCGTGAGCTCACTGCCCGATCTGCCGAGCTCGAAGGCGGCCTCGACGTCCTCGATCCCGGCCCGCGCGGCGGCGACGGCGAGCTTGCGCGTGACGCCCTGGTCGACGTGGCCGTCGCCGAAGACGATGCCGCCCGCCTCGATCGCGAGACCGTGGACGTTGTCCCAGTCGTGAAACAGCCGGGCCAGGAAGTCGCCCACGGACAGCTCGGGGTAGCGGCTCGTCCTGCCGCGGACCGCCGCGAGCGTCGAGTCGTGCACGAAGCGCGCGGGCAACCGCCGAAGCGCCCACGACAGCTCGCGCAGGGTCGAGGCCGTCTGCGCGGCGACCCGGCGCTGCAGGCAGTCCCAGAAGCCCGGGTATCGCGAGCGCCAGAACCGGCGGATCTGTGCGACCGGGGTGCGCAGATGCCCCGCGGTGAAGGCATCGGTCAGGAAGTGCTGGGCCGCCGCCTCGCGCGCCATCGCCCGCGACAGGTCGCCGCGACGACGACCGAGCCGGCGCGCCTCCTCCAGCGCGACCTGGTGGAAGTGGCGGTAGGCGAGGACGGCCGAGCCGAACGGTCTCGGGCTTCCCGGCCGGGGCTCGTGGGTGATGCCGCCGGGCGCGACGAAGTGGTCGTCGTTCGTCGCGGCGAGCTCCAGATAGCGGTCGCGCACGCGTCGCTCGACGTCGCCCGCTGAGCTTCGGGAGCCGAAGCGGAAGCCGGCGAACTCCCCGCCGCGCTCGAACCTCGGATCGACGAAGGCCTCGTCGACGGTCATCACGCGCAGCGCGCAGACGATCTCGTCGCGGGTACCGGGCCTCGTCCCCTGCCGCCCGGGGATCCGCGCCAGGCCGAACAGCGTGCCGTCGACGAGCGGGTCGCCGTCGGCGCGCGCGGCGTCGCCGCTGCCGTCGGGCATGAAGTAATCGCCGCTGAGCGCCATGACGTCGCCGTAGCCCAGGCAGAAGCGCTCCTCCCCGTCCTCGCCGGCGAGATCGACGAGGGCGCCACCCGAGGCGCTGTCGCCGACGTCGCGGTGCTCGTTGCCGTTCACGTCGGTCCTTGCCGGCGCCGACGCTCATCGGCGGGGGTTGCGACAGCAGCGATCATCGGCTTTCAGCTCACGAGTCGGTCGAGCTCGTGCAGCACGTCGAGCCCGAGGCGGACGAGTGGCAGCATCACCGGCTCGGCGCGAACGACGGCTTCGCTGAGCAGGAGGCCGGCGATCACGTCGACGACGTAGTGCTCGCCGAGATACACGACGGTCAGGGCCAGCAGCCCGGTGCACGCCCAGGCCGGCACGCCGGCGGCGGGGCTGAGCTGTGCCAGCGAGCGCGCGGTGACCGCGGCGGCGGGGATCGCGTCGGACGGCATCGAGGCCCACGGATTGCCCAGCTCCAGCAAGTCGTCGCCCGGGCCGTCGCGCGAGCGCCCGAGCTTCTCCGCGATCGTGTCGCGCACCTCCCGCGCGACGCGGTGGATCTCGCCGTCCAGCAGCCCCTTGTGCTGCGAGACCCACCACGGGGGAGCGGTCGGCACGTACCAGTAGCCCAGCGTCGTCAGGTGATAGACGCCGGCGAGCCGGCCGGCGATCCGCGGAACCTGCTCGGGGTGACGCAGCAGCAGCCAGCCCAGCACGGCGTGCGGTGCCAGCCACAGAGCGTGATAGACGCCCGTGGCGACGTAGTCCAACCGCGTCAGGCGCCGTGGGTCGCGCAGCGCGCGCTGCAGGCGCAAGCCGGGCGGGACGCCCGCGCCGATCGCCGCGTCCACGCGGATCGGGTAGCGGACGTGCAGCCGGCGCTCCAGCTTCTCGGGCTTGTCGTACGGGATCTCCCAGGCGACCTTGAACAGCCAGACGTAGGCGGCCCAGGTGGCGGCGTACTGCAGCCTGCCCGGCGGAACGGCGGCGCCGACGGCCAGCGGAACGGTCGACGCCACGGGGACCATCGGCGGCCGCGGCAGCGCCAGACGCCGGCGCGCGGCGCTCAGGGCGATCACGCCGGCCGCGTAGGCCAGAAAGCCGGGGCGCAGGCGCGCTCGCGCAGCTCGCCGCGCGGATGTCCCGCCCGGCCGCAGCCGCGCGATCGTGGACACAGCGCGTCGGGGCTGCGCCGCGCGGCGTGCTCTGCCTCGAGCGATCCTCGCGACCGCGACTGCTGTGCCCGGAGCGGCCTTCGCGACCGCCAACGCGGCCCGTGCCGGTGCGCGCCGATTGCGGTGCGCTTCGAACGCGCGGAGGTGCCTCGTCAATCCGGTCGCGGTCCGTTCGGCACTCAGGAGATCCGGCGTCCATGCCGAGGATGCTCGCCCGCGACGAGGTCGCGCAGGCTGTCGTGATCCTCCCGGCATGCGGGGCAGCCGGCCAGGTGCGCCCGCATGCCCGGCACCGCGCGGTCGGCGTCGGCGGCGGCGAGCTGCAGGTCGACGTAGCGATCGAGCTGCTCGAAGCACTCTTCGCAGCTGAGCTCCGGCCCGGCCGGTCCCAGCAGCGCGTCGATGAGGATGCGACGATCAGAGACAGGGCCACTCACGCCCGCTCACCTCCAGCCACTGCGAAGCCGTCGGCGGCGAGCCGGCGGCGCAGCTTCTTGCGCGCGTCGTGCAGGGTCTTGTACAGCGCGCCGCGCGTCGTGTTGAGCCGCTCGGCGAGCACGTCGATCGGCACGCCGTTGAGGGTGATCGCGACGAGCACCTCGCGCTGGTGGGCACTGAGGTCCTCGGCGATCGCCGTCTGCAGCGCGGCGAGCCGCGCGTTGTCGGCGACATGCTCGTCCGGCGACGCCGCGTCGCAGGCGAGCTGCGGCCAGCTGTCGGGCTCGAGCGGCAGCTCGCGGTCCTGCCAGGCGCGGCGACGCAGCCCGACCGCCGCCTCGTAGAGCGCGAACTTGTACGCCCACGTCGTGAAGCGGCTCTCGCCGCGGAACTCCGGGAGCTTCGCCAGCACGGCGACGAGGGCGTCGTCGGCGGCCTGCTGGGCGAGGTCGTCGTGGTCACCGCCGCGCAGGTGGGCCAGCGCCCGCCGCCGCCGGGAGATCTCGAAGCGCGCCGCGCGCAGCAGCAGCTCGTGCAGCCGCACGACGGCGGCGTCATGCACGCGGCCGGTCGCGCCGAGCTCGTCGACCCAGCGCCGCGACTCGGGATCCAGCGCATCGGGCTGCGAGTGGATCGCCACGGGGTCGCCGGCCACCGGCGGGACGGTAGCGCTGCCGGACGTCCTCAGCATTGCGACGTCCCGCGTGGGTCTGGGCGTGTCGGGCTCATCACCTCGTTGTGCGTCCTCGACCCGGCCGGTTCTTACCTAGGTGGTCACGAGCGACAGGAACTCCTGGCGCGTGCGCGCGTCGTCGCGCAGCAGCCCCAGCAGCGCCGATGTCGTCGTCCGCGTGCCCGCCTTCTGGACGCCGCGCAGCAACATGCACAGATGCTCGGCTTCCACGACGACCCCCACGCCGTGGGGACGCAGGTGCTCCTGGAGGCAGGTGGCGACCTGCATCGTCAGGCGCTCCTGGAGCTGCAGCTCGCCCGGCGAACAGCTCGACGACGCGAGCGAGCTTCGACAGTCCGACGATCCGCTCGTCGGGCAGGTACGCGACGTGCGCGACACCGTGAAACGGCAGCAGGTGATGCATGCACAGCGAGTGCCCGCGGCGTCTCGCGCAGCCCGTCCTCGCGCACGTCGCGCCCGAGCGCCCCGAGCAGGTCGCGCACGGCCCGCTCGGCGGCGTCGAGGTCGATCGGCCCGCGGCCGTCGCGCTCCACGAGGCGGGGCGGACGCAGCGCGGCGACCGCCGCGGCGCGACCGCCGCGGGCGCTCAACGCGTCCGCCCGGGCGGGTCGTAGACCGCGGCCAGACGGGCGAGCGCCAGCGCGCCGATCATCAGCCCGAAGTCGCGCAGTGCGATGTCGTAGTAGCCCGAGTAGGTCAGCAGGTTGATCACGATCGCGCCG
>DASZOA010000590.1:0-1728 GCA_035551055.1 Solirubrobacteraceae bacterium | reverse complement strand
CGCGCCCGGCCCCGCCGCGCTCGTCGGCACGATGCTCCAGGCCGCGGCGGAGCTTGCGCAGATCGGCGTGACGATCGGGCGTCAGACGCTGCAGTCGATGCTCGACCGGCTGCCCAGGCCATGAGGGCCGCGGGTCGCCGCCGCACGCCGGCGCGCGGACGAACGCGGTAATCTGCGCGCCGACTGCCGAATCGCCGGGCGCCAGCGTCCGGGGAGCGGGGGAACCACTTGCGCTCCGAAGGACACCGGAGCGCCGGGGCGAATCGGCCTCTGCACGAGGTCGTAGCGCTTGGAAAGCGCGAGCCCGTCAGCTCACCCCGTAGGCCGCCGCCCAACCGCATGCCTGCGTTCCGACGAGATCTCGCGATGGTCGTCGCCGTGCTGTTCACGGCGTTCACGATGTGCGCGCCGCCGGCGGCCGCGGCGCCGGGCACGGGCGGCGCGAGCATCCCCCGCGCGCTGTCGGCCACGACCGGCGGGACCGGCTATGGCGACCCCGGCGTCAGGTCGCTCGTCGTGGCGCCGATCGCCATGCTCGGCAGCCGCGTCGCCGTGCGCGGCACGATGCCGGGCGCCGCGCGGCGCACGGTGACCCTCCAGCGCCTCGACCGGCGCCGCGGCTGGCGCAACCTCGCGCGCACGCGCGTCCGCACGACCGAGCGCTTCGAGCTGGGCTGGCGCGCGGACCGCAGCGGGCGCATCAGGCTGCGGGTCGTGCTGTCGCGTCGCGCGCGCACGGCCGCCGCCGACTCGGTGCCGAGCGCCAGCCTCAACGTGTACCGCACCGCGCGCGCGACGTACTACGGCCCGGGCTTCTTCGGCAGGCAGACGGCGTGCGGGCAGACGCTGACGCCCGACCTGCACGGGGTCGCCCACCGCCGGCTGCCGTGCGGCACGCCCGTCGCGCTGACGTACGCCGGGCGCGAGATCGTCGTCCCGGTGATCGACCGCGGCCCGTACAACCGCGGCTACTCGTGGGATCTCGCGCAGGCGACCGCCGACGCGCTCGGCTTCGCCGGCGCGGGCGAGATCGGCTACGCGCGCGTCGCCGCCGCGGCGGAGCGGTAGCCTCAGCCCTCGACCTGGAACGTCGGGCGGATCGCCGCGCGCGCGAGCGTGTGGAACGTCAGGTTGAAGCCCACGTACGCGGGCGAGCCCTCCTTCGGGATGTCGAGCGATTCGGTGTCGACGGCGAAGACCGTGTAGACGTAGCGGTGCGGGATGTCGCCCGCGGGCGGCGCGGCGCCGCCGTAGCCGAACTCGCCGTAGTCGTTGCGCACCTCGACGGCGCCCTCCGGCAGCCCGTCGGGGCTCGCGCCCCTCGGCAGCTCGGTCACCGCGGCCGGGATGTCGAAGACGACCCAGTGCCAGAAGCCGCTGCCGGTCGGCGCGTCGGGATCGAAGCACGTGACGGCGAAGCTCTCGGTCTCCTCGGGAAAGCCCGACCAGGACAGGTGCGGGGAGACGTTCTCGCCGCCGGCGCTGGGATGGGCGTGGGCGACCGGTTGCGGCGCGCCGTCCTCGATGTCGTCGCTGCGGACGGAGAACGACGGCGCCGCCGGCAGCAGGTCATGCGGATCGGGTGCGGTTGCTCGTTGCAGTGACATGCCAGCGACCATAACCGACTCGAGCCGCGATGCCGGCCCGGTCGGCGGGTACGGTGTGCGCGATGGTCTACGTCGCCGCCGGGATCGCCGCCGCCGTGGCGCTCGCCCTCGCCTGGTTCGT
>DASZOA010000589.1:0-3352 GCA_035551055.1 Solirubrobacteraceae bacterium | reverse complement strand
CAAGGGACTGCCGATGCAGAAGCACGAGCACCCGCTGATCGAGAGCAGCTACGTGCTGGTCCTCGCCGGCATCGCGGCCACGCTGCTGTTCTTCACGTACACCTCGATGAACGAGGTCGACGCCAACCTGCCGCCGGACTCGGGCCGGGGCGAGGACGAGGAGGAGTTCCAGTCGGGCGATCGCGCCCCGCGGCCGGACGTCGTGATCAAGTCGACCGCCTCGCGCTGGAACTGGCGCTTCGACTACCCGCAGTACGGCATCACCCAGGTCGGCACGGGCACCACGATCCCCGAGCTCGTCGTGCCCGCAGGCGTCGTTCGCTTCGACCAGGCCTCGGTCGACGTCATCCACTCCTTCTTCATCCCGCACCTGCGGTTCAAGCGCGACGCGTTCCCGGGCCGACTGATCCGGTTCACCCTGCGCTTCAGCGATCCCGGCTACTACCCCGGCGAGTGCGCGGAGTACTGCGGGCTGCGCCACGCGTACATGAAGTTCAACACGCGGGTGCTGCCGCTCGACGAGTTTCGCCGCTGGGCGCAGCGCCGGCGCGCCGGCGAGCCGCAGAAGCGCTACGCCGCGCCGGGGCTCGGCGAGCCGAACACCGCCTTCCAGGAGGTCGAGAAGGAAGACGGTGAGGTGTGGGTCGCCCCGCGGGGCGTCGACGAGGAAGAGCGAAGCCGATGAGCGCGACGATGCCGACGGTCCGCCGCCCGCCGACACCGCGGTTGATCGGGCTGCTGACCAGCACCGACCACAAGCACGTCGGGTTGCTGGTCTTCCTGGCCTCGTTCGCCTTCTTCGTCCTCGGCGGCCTGCTGGCCATGCTGATGCGCGCCGAGCTGGCCGCGCCGGGCATGCAGGTCGTCTCAGAGGACACCTACAACCAGGTGTTCACGATCCACGGCTCGACGATGTTCTACCTGTTCGGCGCGCCGATGGTGCTGGGTGCCGGGCTGTACCTGGTTCCGCTGCAGATCGGCGCCAGCGCGATCCAGTGGCCGCGGCTGGCGCTGGCGGGCTTCTGGATGCTCGTGACCGGCGGGCTGATCATGTACGCCGGCTTCTTCACCACGCAGGGGGCCGGCAAGGCGGGATGGACCGCGTTCGACCCGCTGTCGGACTCGTCGGCGCAGGGCGGCAGCGGCATGGACCTGTGGATCATCGGCGTCACGCTCGCCACGGTCGCGGCGATCCTCTGGGCGGCATGCATCCTGGCCACGATCCTGCGCCGGCGCGCGCCGGCCATGACGATGATGCGCCTGCCGCTGTTCAGCTGGGGGCAGGTCGCGGCATGCCTCATGACGCTGGCCGCGTTCCCGGCGCTCGTGCTGGCGATGACGCTGCTGTACATCGACCGCAACGCCGGCGACGTGTTCACCAACCCCGGCGGACCGGTCGGCTACCTGCACCTGTTCTGGTTCTACGGCCACCCGGTCGTCTACGTCCTGTTCTTCCCCGCCCTGCTCGCCGCCGGCGAGGCGCTGGCGGTCTCGTCGAACAAGCGCTGGTGGGGCTACAAGTTCCTCGTCGGGTCGGTGCTGGCGTTCGCGGCGCTGTCGATGGCCGTGTGGGGCCATCACATGTTCACGATGAGCACCGTCGCGAACCGCTACTTCGCGCTGACGACCACGGCGATCCTCGTGCCGGCGGGGATCGAGTACTTCGACAGCCTGGCCACGATGTGGCGGGGCCGGATCGTCTTCCGGACGTCGATGCTCTTCGCGCTCGGGTTCCTCGGGCTGTTTCTGATCGGCGGCCTGAGCGGCATCTTCATCGCCTCGCCGCCGCTGAACTACCACGTCCACGACACGTACTTCATCGTCGGCCACTTCCACTACACGCTCTTCGGCGGCGTCGTGATGGGCATGTTCGCGGGGATCTACCACTGGTTTCCCAAGGTCACCGGCCGCCTGCTCGACGAGCGCCTCGGCAAGGCGCACTTCTGGCTGCTGTTCGTCGGCGCCGCGGCGACGTTCATCCCGATGTTCTTCCTCGGCCACGACGGGATGGTGCGCCGCGTGGCCAACTACCCCGACAAGCCCGCGTGGCAGGTGCTCAACATCGTCGCCTCGGTCGGCGCCTACGTGATCCTGCTGGGGATGGCGATCTTCGTCGTCAACGTGCTGCGCTCGCTGCGCGTCGGCAGGCCCGCGGGCAACGACCCGTGGATGGGCCACACGCTCGAGTGGTCGACGACGTCGCCGCCGCCGCCGCACAACTTCGACGCCGTGCCCCCCGTGCGGTCGTACGCGCCGCTGATGGACCTGCGCGAGTCGGGCGAGCTCGACGACGAAGGCCGCTTCACCGCGCGACCGCGGCGCACGCCGGAGGGCACGCCATCGTGACCGGGCCGCTGGGCGTCTTCGTGTGGGCGGCGATCAACTTCGTCCTGTGGGTGATCCTCTGGGCGGTCTTCGAGCCCGACGCCGAGGCGGTCGCGGTCTACGCGTCGGCGATCGCGATCGTGGTCGTCGCCGCCGCCGTGGCCGCCTGGCGCGCGCGTCGGCTGCGCGCGCCGGCCGACCGGCTGCCCGAGGCGACGCCCGACGTCAGCCACTCGGCCGCCCTGTTCGGCATCGCGGTGGCGATGGGCGCGCTGGCCCTCGAGTTCGGCCCGTGGCTGGCCTACGGCGCGCTCCTCGCGCTGCTCTTCTCGCTCGGCGGGCTGCTGCGCGAGCGGCGCGCCCAGCGCGAGCATCAGGACGAGGTGCGCCGCCGGCACCCCGACGTCTCCGAGAGGATCGCGAAGTGACCGGGGCCGGCCCGGCGTGGGACGCGATCGCGAGCGGCTGGCATGCGCCGACGGGGCTGCTGGTGCTGCTCGGCGTCACGGCGACCGCCTACGCGGTCGGCGTCGGACGCGTGACGCGTGACGCGCGCGCCGGGCGCCGCGGACGGCGCTGGCCGATCGCCCGCAGCCTTGCGTTCGCCGGCGGTCTGCTGGCCGTCCTGGTGGCGCTGGCCTCCGGGCTCGACGCCCGCGCCGACGTCGAGCTGTCGACGCACATGCTGCAGCACCTGCTGATCACGACCGTCGCCGCGCCGCTGCTCGTGGCCGGCGCGCCGCTGTCGCTGGCGCTGCAGGCCGCGCGCGGCTCGACACGCCGCGCGCTGGCCGAGCTGGTCCGCAGCCGTGCCGTCCGCCTGCTCACAGCGGCGCCCGTCGCCTTCGCGGCGTTCGCCGCCGCCACGCTCGGCACCCACCTCACCGGCTTCTACGACGCGGCGCTGCGCGTGCCGCTGCTGCACGCCGGCGAGCACCTGCTCTACCTCGCGACCGCCGTGCTGTTCTGGCTGCCGCTGATCGGCGCCAACCCGGTGCCGCAGCTGCGCTCGTGGGCGGGGCGCACG
>DASZOA010000588.1:0-5928 GCA_035551055.1 Solirubrobacteraceae bacterium | reverse complement strand
GAGGGGGAGCGGGGTTTCGGCGGACGGGAACGGCGACGGGCTGAAGGAGACGTCGGTGAGGAGGGCAAGCGCGGCAAGCGGGCGTTGCGTCCGCGGAGGAGACGGGCGTGGACGGGAGCGAGCGGCACGTGGTCTGGACGTAGGGACCGACAGCGGGTGGAGCGACGGCGGTCGGGCGAGCGGGTCGCCCGCGGCGGATCGCCAGTCGTGGGTCTAGACTGGGTTCATGTCGTCGATGCATCCCTGGCCCGAGGTTCGCGACGAGGACCACTGGGTGGTCGAGGAGATGGAGGCCTGCCTGCAGGACACGCAGCAGTCGCCCGCCGAGCTTCGCGCGCGAGCGAGCGAACTGCGCGCCGAGGGCGAGCGGACCGACATCAAGGGCGTTCGCGAGGCCGTGATGGCGCTAGCCGAGCGCTACGAGCACGCAGCGGATGTTCGCGCGGCCACGCGCTGATCAGCCGCCGGCATCGGCCAGCCGCCGACGGAACTCGGCTGCCACCTCGTTCTGCCGCGCCCGCATGTCCGCCAGCAGCGCCTCGGCGCATTGGGCCTCGGCCGCCAGCGCGCGGCCGGTGACGACGGCGCCGGCCGGATCGAGCACGTCCTGCTCGGACCAAAGCGCGGCGAGCCGACGGACCTCGGCCGCCGCCGCGGGCATGTCGACCGTGGCGATCCGGGTCACGTCGGCGAGCAGCTCGCGTGCGTCCTCGTCCGCGCGACCCGCAACGACCAGCCGGCGGTGCAGGTCCCAGATGACCTCGTGCGCGATCCTCGCCGCGGCGAACAGCTGGTCGATCCGCTCCAGCGCGGCCTGACCGTCGGCCATCACGCCCGACGACGAGGCGTGAGCCGCGACGCGGACGGCGGCTGGATCTCGAACGCCTGCGCGACGAGCGCCGCGTCGTCGTCGCGCGGGACGTAGTGCAGGTACTTCATCGTCGTCTGCACGTCGGCGTGGCCCATCCACTCCTGCACGCGGCGGATGTCAGCCTTGCCGATCATCCGCGTCCCGAACGTGTGGCGCAGGTCGTGGAAGCGCAGCGGGCGGAGCCCGGCCCGCTCCAGCGCCGCGGCGTACCGGCGGCGCAGCGCCGAGCCGTCGAGGTAGCCGCCGGTCTCACCGGCGAACACGAGGTCGTCGTCGGCCGTCCACCACTCCCGCTGACCCAGCGCGGCGAGCGCGGTCGCGACACCGGGCGCCATCGGCACCGAGCGGACCTTGCCGGACTTCGGCGTCGTCAGCTGCCCGCCCGCGTAGCTGGCGCGCACCCGGATCGACTGGCCCGCGAAGTCGACGTCGCGCCAACGCAGTGCGAGCAGTTCGCCGCGGCGCATCCCCGTGAAGGCGGCAGTGAGAAAGATCGCGGCGTCCTGCTCCGACACGGCAGCGCGCACGAGCGCCATCACCTCCTCGGGGGAGAAGACGTCGATGTCGCCGCTCGAACGCAGGCGGTGCTTCTCGAGGCCGGCCGCCGGGTTGACCGGTAGGCCCCACACGGTCTGCGCACGGCGGAACACGCCGTGCAGCACGACCAGGAGCTTGTTCTTCGTGCGCGGCGAAAGCCCGGCGCCGAGGGATGCGCGCCACGTCTCGATCATCGCGGGCGTGACCTCCTCCAGCCGCTCACCCCCGAAGCGCGGCAGCAGGTGCGAGGCGAGCACCGAGCGGTAGTCGCGCACCGTTGTCGGCTTACAGCCGCGATCCTGCTCGACGTAGCGCAGGTACTCGGCGGCGGCATCGGCGAACGTTGCGCCGGTCCGCACCATCCCCGGCAGCGACCCGCGGCGTGCCTGGTCCAGGACGTCGCGCAGCCACGTCTCGGCGACGCGCTTGGTGACGTAGCCGGCCGGCGGGCGGCCGCGCTCGGTCCAGGCCGGCCCGATCCGCTTCTGCACCTGCCGCCCGTCGGGCAGCCGGTACTTCGCGTACCAGACCGGCCCGCGCGAGCGGTCGACGCGGAAGACGTGCCCGGAGACGGCGTGCGCGGCGGACATCGCGCACGATACTACGCCGATGCGGGACATATTCGGGACACATCCCGCCTCGGCGCACGACATCGGAAACGACGAAACCGCGGAGGTGCAGCGGTTTCGCAGTGCCCCCGCCAGGAATCGAACCTGGAACCTTCGGATTAAGAGTCCGCTGCTCTGCCAGTTGAGCTACAGGGGCTGGGTGCGACGCGACGGCAGATCCTAGCTATAGCTAGGAGGCCGGGGTCGTCGTGGCGCGCTGCGCGGCCTGGGCGGCGGCGGTCTTCTTCAGCTCCGCGAGCGCGTTGCGCAGCTCCTTGCGGTCCTCGGCGGGCGCGAGGTCGACGGCGCGGGCGGCCGCGAGGTCGCCGGTGCGGTTGTCGCCGGCCTGGTAGGCGAGCTGCGCGAGCTGCGCGTAGAGGTTCGAGTTCGGGGGCCGCTCGGCGTCGGTGACGATCTGCTTGGCCTTGACGGCGTCGTCGAACTCGTTGAGGGCGACGTACGCCTGCGACATGAGGTTGGCGGCGCGCACGCTGGGCTGCTCGGGCTCGAGCGCGAGGTGGCGCTCCCACGCCGACGCGGCGCGGCGCAGGCGCACCTTGCCCTCGTCGGTGTACGTCCCGTCCTGCGCCATGCCGTCGATGCTGGCCCGCTGGAAGCGCGCGATCGCGAGCTGCGCCCACACGCCGGGGTCCCGCGGGTTGGCGCGCGTCTTCGCCAGGGCCGCCTCGATCCGCTGGTCGACCGCCTCGGTGGCGCTGCCGCCGCCACGGTTCTCGCCCGAGAAGGCGTCGAACAGCCCGCCGCTCTGGTCGCTGCCGATGCCGAACAGCACGAGGCCGCCGCCCATGAGGATGGCCAGCGACAGGTAGATGGCTTGCACGGTGCGGCGGCGGCCGCGCGCGCGCAGGTCGAACAGCATCGAGCGATCAGTCCTTCCGGTCGGGTGGTTCCAGCTTAGACAGATCGCCGTCGCCACCGGCCGCCTTGCCGCCGCGCCCTGCCGCCAGCTCGCCGGCGCCGTCGTCCTGGTCGTCGTAGGGGTCCTCGTCGGCGAACGGGTCGTAGGGCTCGTCGTCGTCGGCCTCCCAGCGGCTGCCGGCGGCCGGCTTGATGCGCTCCAGCCAGCGCGCGAGCAGGATGCTCAACTCGAACAGGACGATCAGCGGCCCCATCGCCAGCGTCATCGTGAACGGATCCGGGGTCGGCGTCGCCACCGCCGCCACGACGGCGATGCCGAGGATCACGTAGCCGCGGTTGCGCGCCAGCTGGCGCGGCGTGACGATGCCGAGCCGGGTGATCGCCAGCACCCCGACCGGGATCTGGAAGAGCAGGCCCACGGCGGCGACGAACAGGATCGCGAACTTGAAGTAGTCCCGTGCCTGCAGCAGGATGTCGAAGTTGTCGTCGTTGAAGTTCTGCAGGAACTGGACGGCGCGCTCGAGGACGACGAAGTAGCCGAACGCCGCGCCCGCGATGAACAGCGCGGGCACCATCAGCATGAGCGGCAGCGCGAGCCGGCGCTCGCCGGGACTGAAGGCCGGCAGCACGAAGGCGTAGGCCTGGAAGAGCAGCATCGGCAGCGCGAGCAGCAGCGAGGCGTAGAAGGCGACCGTGATCGTCGAGGTGAAGGGCTCGGCGACGCCGAGCGTCACGAGCCTGCGCCGGTTGTCGGTGGGCACGGCGGCGGCGGCCTGCGCCACCTGGCGGCCCGCGCGCGCCAGCTCGTCGGAGCTGCGGGCGATCTGCGCTCGCTGCGCCGCCGTGAGGTTGTCGGCGCCGGCCAGCGACTCGAACGTCCTGGCGGCCGAGGCCAGCGCCGGCGCCAGCGCGCGCAGCGCCTGCAGCTGCTGGCGCTGGAAGCGCGCGGCCTGCTCGAGCGGGTCCTGGCTGGCGGGACTCGGGTCGGCGAGGTTCTGCGTCTCGTTGACGGGCTTCTGGACGATGTCGAGGATCGCGTCGTTCTGCCAGAAGCAGAACGCGAACGCGACGACGAGCGTCGCCGCGCAGATCACGAGCCGCCGGCGAAGCTCCGACAGATGGTCGACGAGGCTGAGCTTGTCCTCGTGGCCGATGGGCCGCAGCGCGGCCACGATGCGCTGCCGCCGGCTCAGCTGCGCTGCCGGCTCACGGTGTCGTCCGGCTCGTCGGCGCGCGCCGCGGTGATCCTCGAGGGCGCGTCGTCCTCGTCGTTCTTGGAGCCGCCGGTGATCGACTCCTTGAACTCGCGCATGCCCGAGCCGAGCGAGCGACCGAGGTCCGGCAGGCGCTTGGGACCGAAGACGACGAGCACGATCACGAGCAGGATGATGATTTCAAGCGGGCCGATCGACGGCATGGAAGTACCTCGCGTGGGGGGTAGACAGCGTACCGCGCGCTTGGCGCACGGACCGTGGCTGGACATGCGTCGCCGGACGTTCAAGTTCCTTCGCCGCATGCCGATGAGTGGGTCATGCAGGAGTTCGAGAACAGCCCGGCCCCGGATCACAAGCAGTACGTGCGCAAGGTCGTCCTGCCCTCCGGAAAGACGATCGAGGTCATCTCCTTCGAGGACCTCGCGCCCGCCGCGAGGGATCTCCACGTCTGCCCCGAGTGCGCCTCCGAGCTCGTGTATCCGCTCAGTTGGGAGGAGGCCGACCGCTCGCGCTGGGAGGTCAGCCTGCGCTGCCCGAACTGCGAGTGGCGCCTGACCGGCATCTACCACGACGATGTCGTCGCGCGCTTCGACGAGACGCTCGACCGCGGCACCGAGGCGCTCGTCGCCGATCTGCGCAAGCTCACGCGGGCCAACATGGAAGAGGACGTGGAGCGCTTCATCGCCGCGCTGCACGCCGAGTACGTGCTGCCCGAGGACTTCTAGCGGCTACTAGCACCCACGCTAGGTTCCGCTAGCGCCGTCGCCACGGGCGCATCCGCCGCGGGACCTACGCGCGACGCTCGACGACCGAGTCCGCGACGAGCTGCAGCGCGCGCCGCTGCCCCTCCTCGAGGGCCAGGGTCGCGAGCTCCCGCTTGGCCTCGGCGACGATCTCGAGCGCGCGCCACCGCGCCTCGGCAAGGGCGCCGGTCGCCGCGATGCGCTCGCACAGCTCCTCGGCCTCGTCGGGAGCGCCGACCGACCGAAGGTCGATCGACGCGAGCGCCGGGTCGCGCTGGCGCGCGAGGATCAGCGGCAGCGTGACGGTCCCGTCGAGCAGGTCGGTGCCGCGGTGCTTGCCGGTCAGCGACGCCGGACCCGCGACGTCGATGACGTCGTCGAGCAGCTGGAACGCCAGGCCGATCGCGCGCCCGAAGCCGCCGAGCGCCGCGACCTGCGCCGGCGGCGCGCTCCCCGCCAGCGCGCCGATCTCGCAGGAGGCCTCGAACAGGCGCGCGGTCTTCAGCTCGCAGCGCAGCAGGTAGCGTTCGACGGGCACGCCGGCGTCCCACGCGTCCTGGCGCTGCAGCAGCTCGCCCTCGGCGAGCGCCGACGTCGCGCGCGACAGCGCCCGCACCGAGTCCAGCGAGCCGGCCGCCGTGAGCTCGGAGAAGGCGCGCGAGAAGAGCAGGTCTCCCGTGGCTACCGCCGGCGTGCGGCCGCCCTGCGCCCAGACCGTCGGCATGCCGCGGCGCAGCCGCGCGCCGTCGAGGACGTCGTCGTGCACGAGCGTCGCGCTGTGGACGAGCTCGACCGCCGCCGCGGCGGCGATCAGCTCCGGTCGGCGCGCGGCGTGCGGACCCGCGGCGAGCAGGACCAGCAGCGGACGCAGCCGCTTGCCGCCCGCCGCGATCGTCTCGCCCGCGTGCTCGGCCAGCACCGGCCCGTGACCGGCGGCGAGCGCCGCCAGGCGCTCCTCGACGAGCCCGAGCAGGCGCGGCACGTGGTCGCCGGCCGCGCGGACGATCCCCGCGAGCGTCGCCTGCGCGCCGGTCACGGCCGCTTCGTGCCCGCGTGCATGGCGATGATGCCGCCGG
>DASZOA010000587.1:0-3174 GCA_035551055.1 Solirubrobacteraceae bacterium | reverse complement strand
TGCGCCTGCACGAGTACTCGCGCGTGTACGCGATCCCCGGCCTGTACGAGGAGGTCGTCCAGCGCCGCCTGCGCTGCGAGACGCCGGACAAGCTCGCCGACCTGCTCCTGCGCTGCGCCGCCGACGCGGGGGTCGAGCCGCGGCAGCTCGCCGCCTTCGACCTGGGCGCCGGCAACGGCGTGCTCGGCGAGGTGCTGCGGGAGCGGGGGGTGGGGACGTTGATCGGCTCCGACAACATCGCCGAGGCGCGCGACGCCGCGCTGCGCGACCGGCCGGACCTGTACGCCGAGTACCTCGTCGGCGACACCGACGAGCTGCCGCAGATCCCCGACCTCGTCCGCGAGCACGGGCTCAACGTCCTCGTGGCCGCCGGTGCGCTCGGCCTCGGCCACGTCACCGCCGGCAGCTTCCAGCGGCTGTGGAGCGCCTTTCCCGCCGGGTCGTGGTACGTCGTCAGCCTCCACGAGGACCTCGCCGAGCCGGGCGGCAGCGACTTCGGCGACTACCTCGCCGCGCTCGACGGCGGCGACGGCGGCGACACGATCCTCGCGCGCGAGCGCTACCGCCACCGCCTGACGATGTCCGGCGAGCCGATCCACTACCTGGCGATCGCCGTGCGCAAGGCGACGTAGCGGGGGGCGAATCCTCGCCGCCTCGTGCGTCATAGGGGCATGACCAGCGACGATGCCTCCACGATCCTCGTCGTCGAGGACGACGACGCCACGCGCACGTTCCTCGCCGACAACCTCTCCGCCGACGGCTACGACCTGCTCGTCGCCGACTGCGCCGCGATCGGCCTGAGCCTGATCGAGCGCAAGTTCCCCGACCTCGCGCTCGTCGACATCGGCCTGCCCGACGGCAGCGGCCTGGAGCTGCTGCGCCGCGTGCGCAGCGCCGACGGCATCGCCAGCCGCATCAACGGCGACATGCCGCTGATCGTGATCAGCGGCCGCACGACCGAGCTGGACCGCGTGCGCGGCTTCGACCGCGGCGCCGACGACTACGTCTGCAAGCCGTTCTCCTATCCGGAGCTGCGCGGCCGCGTTGCCGCGCTGCTGCGCCGCGCCGACGGCCGTGCCTCGCACGCGCGCCTGCGCGCGGGACCGCTGGAGGTCGACCCGCCGTCGCGCGAGGTTCGCCTGCACGGCGAGCGCGTGCTGCTGTCGCAGAAGGAGTTCGCGCTGCTGCGCACGCTCGTCGCCGACCCGACGCGGGTGTTCACGAAGGACGAGCTGCTGCGCTCTATCTGGGGCTACCGCTCGCGCGGGTCGACGAGGACGCTGGACTCGCACGCCTGCCGTCTGCGCCACAAGCTCGCCGCCCACGGCGACCGCTACGTCGTCAACGTGTGGGGCGTGGGCTACCGGCTGATCGACGCCCCGCTGCCCGCGCCCGCGGTCGCCGACGAGCGCCTCGTGGCGTAAGACGCCGCGGAGGGGGGCGAACTCTGCGGCCCGCCACCCTAGTACCGGCAGATGGCCACGAGCCTCCTCCCCTGGGCGCTGGCGGCTGCCGGCTTCGCGCTGGCGCTGCTCGGCGCCCTGGAGCTGCGCCGGCGCCGCGAGCTCGTCGCGCGCGCCTGCCACGAGCTGCGCGGGCCGCTGACCGCGGTGCGGCTGTCGCTGGCGACGATGGAGCGCCGCGCGGAGGCGCCGCCCGAGCGCCTGGCGACGCTCGACCATGAGCTGCGCCGCGCCGGCCTGGCGCTCGACGACTTCGCTGCCGCCCGCAGCGGCCGGCGGATCGTCGAGCGCGAGGAGCCCGTCGAGGTCGCCGAGCTCATGGAGGAGCAGTTCCACAGCTGGGAGGCGGTCGCGTGCGCGTTCGACAGCGTCGTGCTGCTGGGCTGCCTGCTGCCGGGCTCGATCGTCGTCGGCGACCGGCTGCGCCTCGCGCAGGCGGTCTCGAACCTCATCGCCAACGCGCTCGAGCACGGGCCGGGCCGGATCGAGCTGACCGCGCGCTTCGTCGGCGCCCGGCACGTGCGCATCGAGGTCATCGACGAGGGCCCCGGGCTGCCGGTCCCGCTCGCGGAGCTGACGCGGCGGGCGCGCGCCGGGCGCGGCCGCCGCGGCCGCGGCCTGGCGATCGCGGCGCAGATCGCCGAGCGCCATCGCGGGCGGCTCGTCGCGGCGCCCGCGCGGCGCGGGACGCGGATCGGCCTCGAGCTGCCGCTCGTGCGGCAGGTGCGGTGAGCCGCCGCCGCCGCGCCCTGCTGCTCGGCGGGCTCGCGCTCGTGCTCGGCGGCCTGGCCGCGTTCAACGTCGCCGGCCGCGAGGCGGCGCTCGAGCGCAAGGTCGGCGGGCTCGTCGACGTTGTCGTCGCGCGCCGATCGATCACCGCCGGTACGCGCATCCCGGCGCGCGCGCTGGCGATCCGCCGCGTGCCCGAGCGCTTCGCGCCGCGCGGCACGACCGGCGATCCGCGCGCCGTCGCCGGTCAGCGCGCGGCCGTCGCGATCGCCGCCGGCACCGACCTGACGGCGGGCATGGTCGGCGGCGAGCGGCCTCGCGCGGTCGGGCCCGCGGTCGGCCGCGGCGAGCGCGTCGCGGAGGTCGTCGCGCTCGGCTCGCCGCAGCTCGTGACCGCCGGCAGCCGCGTCGACGTGCTCGTGACGCCCGAGCCGGCGAGCGACGGCGCCGCCGAAGCGGTCCTCACGCTCGAGGACGTCGAGGTGCTCGCGGCGGCGCCGACCGGCGCCGACGACGCCCCGGGCGGGCAAGGCCGCGCCGGGACCGCGCGTGTCGGCCTCGCTGCGGGTCACCGTGCGCCAGGCCGTCTACCTCGCCGCCGCTCAGGACTTCGCACGCGAGCTGCGGTTGCTGCCGCGCGCGCTCGACGACCGCAGCCGCGGTCGCGCCGGGCTGCGGATGGCGCCCGCGCTGCCGTAGCGGCCCCGTCGCGCCTCGCTGGGTCGCGGCCCGCGCACCGACCGGCTGACAGCGGAGTCCGGGTGGGTAAGAGAAGCGAACGGCGAGCGAGGGCCTTTCGGAGCGATGCCGGAACGCTGTGGCGGAAGTTCGCTTCGAGGTGGGTGAGCTCGTAGTCGACGGCGAAGACGACGAAATCGTCGGTCACCGGCGCGATCGACGGCCAGTCGAGCTTGTGCAGGCGTCGAGCGGCCCGGTTGAGCGTCGCCCGAGCGCGCTCGGCGGCGTCGTCGTCGTTTTCGGG
>DASZOA010000586.1:0-9816 GCA_035551055.1 Solirubrobacteraceae bacterium | reverse complement strand
GGCACGATCGCCGCGCCGACGAGCCGGTTCGCCGACCACATCGAGCCGATCCGGCTCGCGCTCGAGCAGGAGCGCAAGGTCAGCGTCCACATCAGCGAGCTCTTCGAGATCGCCCGCGAGACCAAGGACTACCAGAGCGAGCAGTTCATCGAGTGGTTCCTCGACGAGCAGGTCGAGGAGGAGGCGACGATGCAGGATCTCCTCGCGGTCGCCGAGCGCACCCGCGAGATCCCCATGCTGCTCGAGGAGTACGTCGCGCGCGAGCACGGCGGCTGAGCCTCGCGTGGCGCTGCGAATCGAGGACTACGCGCTGATCGGCGACACCGAGACAGCGGCCCTGGTCGGCGTCGACGGCTCGATGGACTGGCTCTGCCTGCCGCGCTTCGATGCGCCCGCGTGCTTCGCGGCGCTGCTCGGCGGACCCGAGCACGGCCGCTGGGCGATCGCGCCGGCCGGCGGCGTGCGCGCCGTTCGGCGCCGCTATCGCCCGGCGACGCTCGTGCTCGAGACCGAGTGGGAGACCGACGACGGCGTCGTGCGCGTCGTCGACTGCATGCCGCCGCGCGACCGGATCCCCGACGTGCTGCGCCTCGTCGAGGGGGTGTCGGGGCGGGTGCCGATGCGCATGGAGCTGATCATCCGCTTCGACTACGGGTCCGTCGTGCCCTGGGTGCGCCACCACGAGCAGTACCTCGAGGCGGTCGCCGGGCCGGATGCGCTGCGTCTGCGCACGCCCGTCGAGCTTCGCGGCGAGGACCTGACGACGGTCGCGGAGTTCGGCGTGCAGCGGGGCGAGCGGGTCCCGTTCGGTCTCTCGTGGCACGCCTCGCACGAGGAGCCGCCTCCGCCGAGGGACCCGGCGCGGTCGGTCGAGGCGACGCAGCGCTGGTGGGAGGGGTGGTCGAGCCGATGCACGTACGACGGCGCGTACGCCGAGCCGGTGTCGCAGTCGCTGCGGGCGCTGAAGGCGATGACCTACCACCCGACGGGCGGAATCGTCGCGGCGGTCACGACGTCGCTGCCCGAGCAGCTCGGCGGGGTGCGCAACTGGGACTATCGCTTCTGCTGGCTGCGCGACGCGACGTTCACGCTGCTGTCCCTGCTCGGCGCCGGCTACACCGAGGAGGCCGAGCGCTGGCGCGACTGGCTGCTGCGCGCCGTCGCGGGGCAGCCCGAGGCGATGCAGATCATGTATGGGCCGGCCGGCGAGCGGCGGCTGCCCGAGCTCGAGCTGCCGTGGCTTCCCGGCTACGAGGGCTCTGCGCCGGTGCGGATCGGCAACGGCGCCGCGCAGCAGTTCCAGCTCGACGTCTACGGGGAGCTGATGGACTCCCTGCACGACGCGCGCGACGCGGGGATCGACCCCGAGCCCGCGTCCTGGCGCATGCAGGTCGAGCTGATGGAGTTCCTCGAAGGCGCGTGGCGCCGCGAGGACGAGGGCATCTGGGAGGTCCGCGGTGCGCGCCGGGACTTCGTGCACTCCAAGGTCATGGCATGGGTCGCGTTCGATCGCGCCGTCAAGGCGGTCGAGCGGTTCGGGCTCGACGGCCCGGTGGATCGCTGGCGCGGGCTGCGCGATCAGGTGCACGACGAGGTCTGCCGCGAGGGCTTCGACGCCGGTCGCCGGACGTTCACGCAGTCCTACGGCTCACAGCAGCTCGACGCGAGCCTGCTGATGATCCCGCTCGTCGGCTTCCTGCCGCCCGACGATCCGCGCGTCGACGGCACCGTACGGGCGATCGAACGCGAGCTCGTCGAGGACGGGTTCGTCCTGCGCTACCCGACCCACGTCGACGTCGACGGCCTGCCGCCCGGGGAGGGGGCCTTCCTGCCCTGCTCGTTCTGGCTCGTCGACTGCCTCGCGCTCGGCGGGCGCCGCAGCGATGCGCTGGAGCTCTACGACCGCCTGCTCGCGCTGCGCAACGACGTCGGGCTGCTGTCGGAGGAGTACGACCCGCACGCCAAGCGGCTGGTCGGAAATTTCCCGCAGGCGTTCACCCACGTCGGTCTCGTCAACTCGGCGCTCAACCTCGACCGCGTCGTTGGGCCCGCCGACCGCCGCAGGCGGGCGTGATGCGCGCGATCACGGTCATTCCGGGAGTGCGCGACTCCGCCCGCCTGGAGGAGGTCGGGGAGCCGTCCCCGCAGGCCGGGAGCGTGCTCGTCGAGGCGGTCGCGATCGGGGTCTGTGGGACCGACGGCGAGATCCTCCGCGGCGAGTACGGCTGGGCACCGCCGGGCCGCGCGCGCCTCGTGCTGGGGCACGAGTCGCTCGGACGGGTGATCGAGGCGCCCGACGAGGCCCCGGTCGCGGCGGGAGATCTCGTCGTGGGGATCGTGCGGCGCCCCGATCCGGAGCCGTGCGTGTGCTGCGCGAGGGGCGAATGGGACCAGTGCCGCAACGGGCGCTATACCGAGCGCGGGATCAAGGAGATCGACGGCTACGGCTCCGAGCGCTGGCGCGTCGAGCCCGCGTTCGCCGTGCGCGTCGATCCCCGGCTCGGCCGGCTCGGCGTGCTGCTCGAGCCGGCGAGCATCGTCGCCAAGGCATGGGACCAGATCGACCGCATCAGCCGTCGCGCCTGCACGCGCATCGAGCGGGCGCTCGTCACGGGCGCCGGACCGATCGGCCTGCTGGCCGCGCTGCTGGCGCGCCAGCGGGGCCTCGAGGTGCACGTGCTCGACGTCGTCGCCGAAGGACCCAAGCCCGAGGCGGTCGCCGCGCTCGGCGCGGCCTACCACTGCGGCGACGTCAGCGGCGTCGGCGACGTCGACGTGGTCGTCGAGGCGACCGGCGTCGGCAGCCTCGTCTTCGACGTCATCGGCCGGACGAGCCCCGGTGGCGTCGTCTGCCTTACGGGCGTCTCGCCCGCGGGGCGCACGATCGAGATCGACGCCGGCGCCGTCAACCGCGAGATCGTGCTCGAGAACGACGTCGTCTTCGGGTCGGTGAACGCCAACCGGCGCCACTACGAGCTCGCCGCCGAAGCGCTCGCTCGCGCGGACCGCGACTGGCTGGAGCGGATCGTCACCCGCTGGGTCGGGCTCGACGAGTGGCGCAGCGCGCTCGAGCGCCGCGTCGACGACATCAAGGTCGCGATCGCGTTCGGGGCGAGCTGACCTCCTCGTCGCCGCGCGGAGGACGTCGCCATCTACCACCGCCGGCTCCGCGGGTCGCCGAGCGCCCGTCGCCGGCGCGCGCGGGCAGCAGCTTGTCGACGAGCTGGTCGACGACGAGCGTCTCGCGGCAGATCACGGCCGCGAGCGAGCGGTTCCACATCAGCTCGCCCCAGTTCTGCAGCCCGCGCTTGACGGTGGCGGCCATCGACGCGCGGGTGACCCCGAGCATCCCGCCCACCGCGGTGACCGTGCCGATGATCGCGCCGGCCGCGCTGCTCTCGCGCGCGAGCAGGTAGCCGATGCCGCCCCCGAGCACGGCGACGATCGGGAGCACCCACCAGAAGTGCCGGTAGCGCCGCCACAGCTGCCGCAGCAGCTCGTCGCGGACCTGCCCGCGCCGGTCGTGATCGATGTACGCCTCGGGTTCCTTGTCGCCCGTCAGGATCTGGCGCCAGATGATCGTCTGGCGCTCGACCGGCTCGTACCTCGCGGCCAGCTCGTCGCGGGTGGGCGCCGGGCCGGCGCGGCCGGCCGCGCTCGCCGGCAGCCGGGCGACGCGGCTGCGCCACGCGTCGAGGTGGTTCTCCACGACGTGGACGGCGGCGGGGTCCAGCCGCGTCTGGAGGTCGTCGAGCAGCACCTTCATGCGTTGGACCCGCGCGGGGGCGAAGAGCTCCAGCAGCTCGCCGTGCGAGTCGGCGGCCGTGCGAGGGCGCAGCACCCGGTTCCAGGTGTCCGAGAGGAAGTTGCCCAGCTCGTACGCGCGCCCATGGGCCTCGTCGGCGGCCCACAGCCGCTTGGCGAGCGCGACGTGCGCGCCCGCGAGCTCGAGCCGGAACCGGTCCTCGCCGGCCTGCGATCCGGCCGCGGCGGGAACGAGATCGAGCAGCGCCTCCAGCTCGTCGTCGCCGAGCGCCACGCCGACGCGCTGGGCGACGCCAGCGATCGCCCGCAGCTCGAGCTCGAGGCGGTCCTCGGCTCCGAGACCGCGGCGATTGACGAGGAGCTCGTCGGCCGGCGGCGGCGGTGCGAGCGTCGACGGCCTCAGCGCGTGCAGCGCCGCCACGCGCCAGCCGAGCTCGATCGCGGCCGCGATGCGGGGATCCGTCGACCGGCGCGAGGGAAGCGACTCGCTCTGCGCCACCGTCGCCATCGCCGGGCTATTCGGCGTCCGTCGGCGAGACCCTTGCTCGTCCGCCTCAGCCGGTGCGAGGCAGGTCTCCGTCGCCCGAGGACCCGCCGCCGAGCGCGGCGACGCCCGCCGACAGGCGAAACGGCTCGATCGCGTCGCGCTGGGCCTGGGCGCGCACGATCAACGCGTCGAAGTCGACGTCCGGGAAGCGCTCGCCGAGGCGCGCGCAGTCGCGCAGGTTCTGCCAGAGGACCTTCTTGCCCTCGATCCCGTACGCGAGGAACTCGAGCTCGACGAAGCGGCTCAGCGGAGAGTAGGACCCGAGCCGGCCGTTGAGCTTCAACCGGCCGCCGCGCTCCGCCGCGGCCGCGATCACCGTCTTGACCCGGTTCCGGCGCACGCCGAGCCGATCCATGATCTGCTCGAACGTGGCGACGTCCTGTGCGATCGCGGTCGCCACGCGCGCGAGCGCGTCGCCGAGCTCGCTGCCGTCGTTGTTGCGCTGCGCGCGACGGGCGGTCTCGCGCCAGAGCACGCCCGCCGCCAGCTGGTCGTTGAGGTAGATGCCGAGCAGGCGGTTGTCCATGGCGCGCCGATACCCGCCGCCCGGCGAGCGCACCGGCTGCTCCTACGCGGCGTCGTCGCGTTGGCGGGCGGCGCGATCCGCCCGCCCGTCTTCCGAGAAGCGCTCGCCGAAGGCGGTCATCATCTCGATCGGCACGGGAAAGACGATCGTCGTGTTCTGGTTGACGCCGAGGTCCCCGAGCGTCTGCAGGTAGCGCAGCTGCAGCCCGGCCGGGTTCTTCGAGATGACCTCGGCGGCGTCGAAGATCCGCTCGGAGGCCTGGAACTCGCCCTCGGCGTTGATGACCCGTGCGCGACGGTTGCGCTCGGCCTCGGCCTGGCGAGCCATCGCGCGCTGCATGTCGGCCGGGATCTCGACGTCCTTGATCTCGACGACGGAGACCTTCACGCCCCACGGCTCGGTCTGCTCGTCGATGATCTGCTGCAGGTCCTCGTTGAGGCGCTCGCGCTCGGCCAGCAGCGTGTCGAGGTCCGCCTTGCCCAGGACCGAGCGCAGGGTCGTCTGGGAGATCTGCGACGTCGCCTGCAGGAAGTCCTCGACGTTGACGACGCTGTCGATCGCGTTGATGATCCTGAAGTAGGCGACCGCATTGACGCGCGCGGGCACGTTGTCGCGGGTGATGACCTCCTGGGGCGGGATGTTCAGCGTGATGGTGCGCAGGTCGACGCGCACCATCTTGTCGATGATGGGGATGAGCAGGATCAGCCCCGGCCCCTTCTCGCCGAGCAGGCGACCGAGGCGGAACACGACGCCGCGCTCGTATTCGCGCAGGATGCGGATCGCCGAGGCGAGCAGGATCGTCGCGACGAACGCGACGGCGATGACGACGTAGAGCAGGATCATGGCGACTCCTTCGGGTCAGGGGCAACGGTGAGCGTCAGGCCGTCGACGGCCTCCACGCGGACGCGCTCGCCGCGCGCGAGTGGCTCGTCGGCGCGCGCACGCCACAGCGCGCCGTCGACGTAGACCTGGCCGACGGGATCGAGCGCCACGCGGACGGTGCCGTGCGCGCCGATCAGGTCCTCGGCGCCTCCGTGGGCGGGCCGGCGCCGCGCGGCGAGCGCCTTGGAGGCGGCGAAGAGCGTGAAGCTGCCGAGGGCGACGCCGGTCGCGGCGGCGATCGGCACGGACACGCGGAAGACGTCGGAGTCGGTGTCGTAGAGCAGCAGTCCGCCCGCGACGAGCGCGGCGATCCCGGCGATCCCGAGGACGCCGAAGCTCGGCACCTGCGTCTCGGCCACGAAGAGGCCGATCGCCAGCACGAGCAGGACGATGCCGGCGGCCGTGACCGGCAGCTGCGCCGAGCCGTACAGCCCGAGCACGAGGGCGACGGCGCCGAGCACGCCGGGGCCGCCGAGCCCCGGGCTGAGCACCTCGAAGACGATGCCCAGCAGTCCGCCGATGAGCAGCAGGTACGCGACGGTCGGGTTGACGAGCAGCTGCTGGATCTCGTACTGCAGCGGCATATCGCGCCGCTCGATCCGCAGGTTGTCGGTGTCGAGCGTCTGCCGCTTGGGCCCGGGGACCTCGAGGCCGTCGAGCTCGGCCAGCAGCGCGCGCTCGCTCGGCGCGACGATCTCGACGAGGTCGCGGCGCAGCGCCGTCGGGGCCGGGACGTTGACGGCCTCGCGCACCATCCGCTCGGCGAGGTCGGCGTTGCGATCGTGCGCCTCGGCGAGGGCGCGCACGTAGGCGGCGGCGTCGTTGCGGATCTTGCGCCCCAGCACCTCGTCGGGCTCGCCGCCGCCGAGGCTGATCGGCGTGGCCGAGCCGATGTTCGTCTGCGGCGCCATCGCGGCGACGTCGGCGGCCATCGTGATGAACAGCCCGGCGGAGGCGGCGCGGGCGCCGTCGGGGGCGACGTAGACGACGACCGGCAGCGGAGCGTCGAGGATCGCGCGCACGATCGCGCGCATCGAGCTGTCCAGCCCGCCGGGCGTGTCCAGGCGGACGATGACGAGCGGCCGATCCTGCTCGGCGGCGTCGGCGAGCGCCTCGCGCACCCAGCCGGCGGTGGCGGGGTCGATCGTCCCGGTCAGCTCGACGGAGACCGCCGCGCGCTGCTGCGGCTGCGCCGCGGCCGCGGCCAGGAGCAGCACGCCGGTCGCGGCCAGGATCGCGAAGATCGCCCGCCGCAGCGCCGGGCGCCTGCCGATGCCCACAGTCGTGCTCGCCCCGCGCCGCTGCAGGCGTGGCGCCGGCCGTGGGGACTCATCGCCGTCGCTGCGTATGAGCACGGCGTACCCCCCGCGGCGCGGGGCTGCACGGACGGCCGGCGTGAGGCGCACCCGCTCATAGCACGGAGCGGGGCCGGCCTGAGCCGGGCCCCGCGCCGTTCGTCGACCCACTAGCCGCGTGCGGGCTCGGCGCCCGGGTCGAGCTCGCGCCGCGGCACCGCGCGATCCAGCCAGCGCGGCAGCCACCAGTTGCGCTCGCCGAGCAGCTGCATGAGCGCCGGCACGAGCACCATGCGCACGATCGTCGCGTCGATGAGCACGGCCGACGCGAGCCCCACGCCGATGAGCTTGAGGAACACCTCTCCGCTCAGGACGAACGCCCCGAACACCGCGACCATGATCGCCGCCGCGGCCGTGATGACGCGTGCGGTCCGCGCGAGACCCTCGACCACGGCGGCGCTCGTCTCTGCACCGGCGAGGTGCGCCTCGCGGATTCGCGACAGCAGGAACACCTCGTAGTCCATCGAGAGCCCGAACAGGATCGCGAACATCATCACCGGGATGAACGGCGGCACGGGGGTTGGCGTGTCGATCCCGACGAGCTGGCCGGCGAGACCGCCGTCGGCGACGAGCGCGACGATCCCGTACGCGGCGCCGATCGACAGCAGGTTCATCACGCCCGCCTTGAGCGCTACGACCGGCGCGCGGAACGCCGCCAGCAGGAGGAGGAACGACAGCACCACGACCGCGCCGATGAACAGCGGCAGCCGTCCGGCCGTGACCTCGCCCTGGTCGACGAAGGCGGCGGTCTCGCCGCCGACCTTGACCTCGACGCCCGCGGACGGCACCACGTCGTCGCGCAGCGCATGCACGAGCTTGGCGGTCGCCGCGTCCTGTGGCGCGGCCTCGGGCTGCACGGTGACCAGCGCAGTGTCGCGCGCGCGGTTGAGGACCGGCTCGCTCACCGTCGCCACCCCGGGTTCCGACCCGACGCGCGCGGCGAGCTCGCCCACGGCCGCGAGATCGCGCTCGGACCCCAGCGAGGCCACGAGCAGCAGCGGCCCCGCGCTGCCCGCCCCGAAGCCCTTCGCCATGAGGTCGTAGGCCTGCCGCGTCGTCGTCTCCGCGCGATGGTTGCCGGCGTCGGGGAAGCCGAGCCGCAGGCCGCCGAGCGGGGCCGCCAGGACGAGCAGCACGGCCGTCGCGGCGATCGCCGCCGTCCACGGCCGCCGCTGGATCGCGCGACCCCAGCGGGCCGCCGGCGAGCGCCGAGGATCCGTGGCGCGGCGGTTCGCGCCGGGGACGCTCAGCCTGTCGATCCGCCGCCGGGCGAAGCCCAGCAGGGCCGGGAGCAGCGTCACGGACGCGGCCATCACGACGAGCACGGCGATGATCGCGCCGAGGGCGACCCCGTAGAGGTACGTCAGCCCCATGAGGAACAGCCCCATGAGGGAGATGACCACCGTCGTCCCCGCGATGAGCACCGAACGCCCGGCGGTGGCGATCGCGTGGACGGTGGCGTCGTGCGGCGTCAGCCCGTCGGCGAGGCCGGCGCGGTAGCGCGTGACGACGAGCAGGGCGTAGTCGATGCCGACGCCGATGCCGATCATCGACGCCACCGACGGCGCCCAGTCGGGCACGTCGATGACGGCCGCGAGGAGCCCGCCGAGCGCGCTGGAGATCCCCAGGCCGAAGAGCGCGGTGGCCAGCGGCATGCCGGTCGCCACGAGCGAGCCGAAGGTCAGCAGCAGCACGAGCGCGGCGACCAGGAGGCCGACGCCCTCGGAGGACACCTCGCCCTGCTGGGCCTGCGCGACCGCCTGCCCGGCGGCTTCGACGCGCAACCCGTTCACGCTCGCCGCGTCGACGAGCTCGATGATCTGCTCGCCCGTGCTCAGCGGCACGTCGTCGGAGCTCTGCGTCGCCAGCGGCACGCGCACGAGGCCGACGGTCGCGTCGGGCGAGATCTCGGCCCGCGCGGTCGTCACGCCGTCGCCGATCCCCTCGAGCCGCTGGGTGCGCGCCAGCAGTTCGTCGATGCGGCTGCGCACGCCCGCCGCCGCGGCGTCACGCGCCTGCCAGACGATGTCGACGCTGTAGGGGCGCCGCTCCGGGAAGCGCTCGCCGAGCAGCGCGGCGGCGGCCCTCGAATCCGAGCCGGGCGTCTCGTAGTCGGCCTTCCAGTCGCCCGCGAGCCTCGAGGACGCGGCGAACGCCAGGACCAGGCCGATGACCCACAGGATCACGACCAGCCGGCGCCGGCGGTACGCCGTCGCGCCGAGACGCGCGAGGAACGGCGAGTCATGGGTGGTGCGGTGCGATTGCATCGGGTTCTCCTGAGAAGTGGTTTCAGCGGATGCGCCGATGCTCCGTCGAGGCGGCGCACGCCTCTACCGGGGGCGACCGCAGGAAAACCCGAAGACTTTTGGACGCCGCCGCGGCCTACGGCCTTAGGCTCTGACCAGCGATGAACGTTGCCGCGCCCCTCCTCGAGCGAGAGTCCGAGCTTGCGGCGCTGAGCGCCGGGCTCGAGTGCGCGCGAACGGGCGAGGGTCGCGTCGTCATCGTCGAGGGCGCCGCCGGGATCGGCAAGACGAGCCTGCTGCGGGCGGTCCGCGACCTCGCGGACGAACGGGCTCTGCGCGTGCTGACCGCGCGCGGGAGCGAGCTCGAGCAGACCTTCCCCTACGGGGTCGCCCGCCAGCTCTTCGAGCGCGCCGTGACAAGGGCCACGCCGCAGGAGCGCGAGGAGGCGCTGTCGGGCGCCGCGGCCCACGCCGCGCCGCTGCTGAGCATGCCGT
>DASZOA010000585.1:0-4964 GCA_035551055.1 Solirubrobacteraceae bacterium | reverse complement strand
CGGCGGTCGCGTTCGCCTCGCGGCGGCCCGGCGAGCCGTGGTTCTGCACCGAGCAGCCCGAGCGCGCCCGCACCGCGGTCGCCGCGCTCGGCTGCGCGATCGCGAGCGAGGCGCGCGGGCCGCAGCGCTTCGAGGAGGTCGCGGCCCGCGCGCCTCGATCGCGATCGCGCAGCCGAGCGCGGCGACCGCGGTGCGGGCGCGCTCGGGCTGCTCGGTGCAGAACCACGGCTCGCCGGGCCGCCGCGAGGCGCACGCGACCGCCGACGGGTCGACGTCGTGCGCGACCGGCACGGTCACCGCCGCAAGCACGCCGCCGCCCGCCCGGGCGCCGCCGCGCGCGCGGCGGGCGCGCCTGACGGCCTGCTCCAGGCGCCGGCGCAGGCGCCGCCGGTCGTCGTCGCCCAGCGCGAACACCGCGCCCGCATGAGTGCCGGGCGCGCGCGGGGACCCACCGCCCGCCCCGGCGCCTGCCGCGGGCGGCGCCGCGCCCCGGCGACCCACTAGGTCTCTCCGCGGCCCCGGCTGATCGCGATCTCGCCCGTGCGCATCATCTCGATCAGCCCGAACGGGCGCACCATGCGCTCGAAGGCCTCGATCTTGTCGGTCGTGCCGGTGATCTCGACGATCACCGAGCGGCGCGTCACGTCGACGACCTTGCCGCGGAAGATCTCGGAGATCTGCATGACCTCCGCGCGCTGCGCCCCCTCGACGGCGACCTTGAACAGCGCGAGCTCGCGCGCGACGGTGTCGCCCGGCTCGAGGTCGCGGATCTTCAGGACGTTGACGAGCTTGTGCAGCTGCTTTGTCACCTGGTCGACGGAGTGCATCGCGCCGTCGAAGGTCAGCGTGATGCGCGAGTACTGCTCGTCCTCGGTCGGCCCGACGGTCAGCGTGTCGATGTTGAAGCCGCGTCGCGCGAACAGTCCCGCGATCCGCGTCAGCACGCCCGCCTTGTTCTCGACGAGGATCGACAGGATGTGCTTGCGGCCGCTGTGCGCGTTGCCCGCCGCCTCGAGCTCGTCGAGGCTCAGCAGCTCCTTGGTTCCCGGCTCGCCCACGGCGGCCACCTCTACCCGACCATGTCGCGCGCCGGCTGGCCGGGCGCGATCATCGGGTAGGTGTTCTCCTCGCGCGTGACGCGCACGTCGACGAGGACCGGGCCCTCGGTCGCCAGCGCCGTGCGCATGTCCTCGACGAGCGTGGTCTTGTCGGTGAAGCGCATCCCGGTCGCCCCGTAGGCCTCGGCGAGCTTGACGAAGTCCGGATAGGCGCCCATGTCGACGTGCGAGTAGCGCCGCTCCCAGAAGAGCTCCTGCCACTGGCGGACCATGCCCAGGTAGCCGTTGTTCATGATGAACACCTTCACGGGGATCTTCTCCTCCGCGCAGGTGGCGAGCTCCTGGATGTTCATCTGAACCGAGCCGTCGCCCGCGATGCACACGACGGTCGCGTCCGGTCGACCGACCTGCGCGCCGAGCGCCGCCGGCAGCCCGAAGCCCATCGTCCCCAGGCCGCCGGAGTTGATCCACCGGCGCGGCTTGGCGAAGTGGTAGTACTGAGCCGCCCACATCTGGTGCTGACCGACGTCGGAGGTGACGACCGCGTCGCCGTCCGTCGCCTCGTAGAGCGCCTGCACCATGTACTGCGGCTTGATCTCGGTGTCGAGTGAGTCGTCGTAGCGCAGCGGGTGCTTCTCCTGCCAGCCGCGGATCCTCTGCCACCACTCGTCGGTCCGCGAGCGGTCGACCTCCAGCACGCGGTACTCCCTGATGAGCTTCGCCAGCACGTTGCGGCAGTCGCCGACGATCGGGATGTGGGCCGGCACGTTCTTGGAGATCTCGGCCGGGTCGATGTCGATGTGGATGAACTTCGCGTGCGGGGCGAACTCCGACAGCTTGCCGGTGATGCGGTCGTCGAAGCGCGCGCCGATGCAGCAGATGAGGTCCGCCTCGTCCATCGCGTAGTTCGCGGTGCGCGTGCCGTGCATCCCGAGCATGCCCAGCCACTGCGGGTGCGGCGCCGGGAAGGCGCCGAGGCCCATGAGCGTGCAGGTCACCGGGAAGCGGTCGCTCGTCGCGAGCTCGAAGAGCTCCTGCGAGGCGTCGGCGTTGACGACGCCGCCGCCCGCGTAGATCACCGGCCGGCGCGCCGCGGCCATCGCCTTGGCCGCCTGGCGGATCTGCTTGGCGTTGCCCTCGGTCGTCGGCTGGTAGCCGGGCAGGTGCAGGTCGGTGACCGGCTCGTAGGCGATCTCCGCGCGGCTGAGGTCGACGGGGACGTCGACGACCACCGGACCCGGCCGGCCGGAGCGGGCGAGGTGGAACGCCTCGTGGATCGCGCGCGGGATCTCCAGCGGCGAGCGGATCTGGAAGCTGTGCTTGACGACCGGCATCGTGATCCCGAGCGTGTCGGTCTCCTGGAAGCCGTCGGTGCCGATCAGGTCGGTGCGCACCTGGCCGGTGATGAACACCGTCGGGACCGAGTCCATCATCGCGTCGACGATCGGGGTCACGACGTTCGTCGCGCCGGGGCCCGAGGTGGCGAACGCGACGCCGACCTTGCCGGTCGCCTTCGCGTAGCCCTCGGCCGCGTGGCCGCCGCCGGCCTCGTGGCGCACGAGCACGTGGCGGATGCCGCCGCCGACGAAGGCGTCGTAGGTCGGAAGGTTGGCTCCGCCGGGGAGGCCGAATACGACCTCGACACCCTCCGCCTTCAGGCACTCCATGATGGCATCGACCGCGCGCATATCACGACCTCCTCTCCGCATGGGCGCGCGCCGGCCCCGGCGGCCGGCGCGGTGCAGTGAGATTAGCCGGTCGCCGAAGCTCTGCTCTCGGGCACGAGCGCGCTGTCGGGGAACTCGAGCTCGGTGCCGCAGCGCACGCACAGCGCGTCGTGCAGCTTGCAGATCCGCCCGCAGGTCGGGCACCGGCGGCGCGGCTCGTCGCGCTCGGAGCGGTACGCCAGCGCGGTCAGCAGCCCGATCACCGGCAGGACCGCGCCGATGATGGACCAGATGAAGAACGAGCTGCCCTTCAGCCGCCCGACGATCCCCGTGGCCAGGCCGAAGCTCAGCGCGATGACGACGTAGGCGCCTCCGGCCACGGCGGCACCCGCGTTACAGCACGCGGATCGCCCAGACGAGCGCGACGATCGCGAGCACGACGACGATCAGCGTGGCGAACGCCGACACGAGGCCGACGACGAACTTGAACAGCAGCCAGGCGGCGACGAGGAGGACCAGCAGCGCGAGCGCCCGCTTGCCCAGAGAGGATCCGCTGGAAGGCGTGGATGTGGACATGCCTCAAGCGTACCTGCCCAGGCTGCGGGCGCGCGCGGTTGGGGAAGCGGCGGCGGGCCGTGCTGCTCAGTCGTAGCTTCGGCGCAGGTGCGCGAAGCGATCCGGCGCGGGTTCCGGTCTGCTCGGCAGCGCAACTCGCGCCGGCCGCTGGCGGCGCACGACGGGATCCTTCGATGCGGCTGCGCGCGCGGCGACGACTTCGACGCGAGCCCGGCGGGTGAGGTCGCGGTTGTCAGGCATGCCGCGCATCGTGCTGCACGCCGGCGGGAGCCGCATTGGCCCGCCGTCCGAGATTCAGGCCGCCGCGCTAGACGCGGCGTCCAACGGCCGGCGGGCCGCGTCGAGCGCCGGGCGCATGTCGCTGCGCATCCGCCGGCGCACGCGCCAGCGCGCGCCGGCGAACGACAGGTTCGCGACCGTCGCAAAGCCCTGCTCGTCGGCGCGCAGGGCCAGCAGGAGGTGCGCGATGCGATCTCCCGAGGGCAGCTCGGCGGCGCCGGCGTGGCCGGCGTCGACCTTCACGCAGTAGCAGTAGGCGCGCCCGCGGCGGCCGTGCAGCAGCACCGCGCCCGCCTCGCCGACGAGCCACGTCCCCAGCCGTCCCGGCTCGAGCACGAGGCCCGTCCGCGCGTGCAGCTCGCGTGCCTCGTGGTCGACGAGGTCGCCGAGCAGGCCGAGCGAGCGCCGCTCGGGCCCGTCTCCGGTGCGACGGCGCGGGCGCAGGACGTTCGCGCCGCGCTGCGCGTAGAGCTCGGGAATCACCCACGCGTGGGCGATGCACGCCAGCGCGACCGGCAGCGCGAGCGGCTGCACCCACATGAGCAGCACCGCCGTGCCGACGAACGGGACGACGTGGAACGCGGCGCTCACCGTCCACAGGCGGCCCTGCCGGCGCAGCCGCGCCGCGTCGACGCGCGGGCGCCAGTGCAGCGCCTGCGCCTCGGGCAGGACCTCGGCCGTCGCCATCGCGGCGGGTGCGCTCAGCCGCCCGCGATCGGCAGCCGCAGGATCACGAGGTGGGCGTCGACGGGAAGCTCGCGCACCTGCTCGGCGTGCCCCGGCCCGGTGCTGACCATCGCCAGGTAGCCGCGGTCCAGCTCGGCGCGAAACGCCGCGACCGCCGCCTCGACGGCGGCCGGGTCGTCGGGCGCCCACTCGGCGACCGTCGAGTGACCGGTGTGATCCATGCGGATGAGCTTTGACATCGTGCCTCCTTCGCGCCGAGCGGTACCCGTCAGATGGTACGCCCAGCGAGCGGCGGCGTCGATGGAAGAGCAGGCCGAGCTCGTCGGTTACCGCTGCGAGCGGTGCTCAGACCCCGAGCTTCTCGCGCACGAGCCGCGTCACGTCGGCGCCGTCGGCGCGGCCGTTGGTCTCGCGCATCACGTGGCCGATGATCGCGCCGATCGCCTTCATGTTGCCGCCGCGGATCTTGTCGGCGGCGTCGGCGTTGGCGGCCAGCGCGGCGTCGATGATCGGCTCCAGGGCATCGGAGCCGCCGCCCATCGCGCCCAGCCCCTCGGCCTCGACGATCTGCTCGGGGTCGCCGCCGTCGGCGACGAGCCGGTCGAGCACGAGCTTGGCGTTCGAGACGGTGACGGCCTTCGCGGAGACGAGGGCGACGAGCTTGGCGAGCGCCTCCGGGCGCACGTTGGAGGCGTTG
>DASZOA010000584.1:0-4374 GCA_035551055.1 Solirubrobacteraceae bacterium | reverse complement strand
CGGCCTACCTGTACCGCGTCAAGGCACCGCTGCGCGAGCTCGCCGACGACTGGATCCGCGAGCGTGCCACGGTCATGGAGCCCGAGGAGGCGATGGAGCTCGGCCGCGACCTCGCCGAGCTGGGCCGCGAGCTGCAGCGCGCCGGCGGCCCGGTCACGCTCGAGCGCGGCGTGCCGCTGCTCGGCATCGAGCCGGGCGAGCACAGCGTCCACCGGCTCGTCAACCGGATGCTGCTGAAGTGCTTCTGGAGCGACGACTTCTCGCCGAACCTCAACGTGGTGGTCAACTACGAGTGGTATGCGTCGCAGCACGCCTCGCGCCACACACCCGAGGAAGTCCGGGAGTGGTGTGCGGCGGCGGGCCTGGAGATCGTGCGGCTCGACGTCAGCGAGGCGGCGATCAGCGCCCTGGCGCGGCGGCCGGCGTCCTGACCAACGGTTGGGCGAGCGGTCGTCCGCTCCTCATCGGCGCGCGTCAGCCGCTCAGCCAAGAAGCCGGTGTCTTGCCCGCATCGACGTGCGGTCCCTCGCAGAGGCGCTCGAGGAGGCCCACGTTCGCCGCCCAGGTCGCGCGGTAGACGGCGAGGATGAGAAGATCGACGTAGCGGCCGTTCCAGTACGAATGCTCGCGTAGGCGGCCCTCTTCGCTGAAGAGCCGGCCTAGTCCGCTCTTGAAGGATGAGTAGCTCGTCTCGGTGGCCTCCATGTAGATCTTGCGAAACGGCCAGGTCGCAAAGCCGTAGTTGAAGCACAGCAGGACGGACTCGATGAACAGACCGGATCCCTGGACGTCGGGCGAGCCGACCGCCGAGATGTAGGCGTAGCTGTCGCGGAAGTTCGGCGAGGTGACGCTGACGAGGCCCAGCGGGTTGTGGCCCGAGACGTCCTCGACGACGAACTGGGCGAGCACGCTGTCCCACAGGGAGGCGGCGACCTTCTCGGGGCTCGGCGTCGCGCCTGCGAAGCGCACGCGCCCTCCGGCCTCCGGGGAGGTCATGAGCGCGTACAGGAACGCGCTATCGCGATCGGTGATCGGCCGCAGCCGGACGCGCCGCGTGCTCAGCGGCGGAGAGGACCGGCGCCGCTGCGGCACGACGCCGTCCTCAGACAAGGACGAGACCCCCCGCGAGCACGACGATCGTCGCGAGCGTCGCCCCCGCCGGGTGCGCGGTGCGATCGAACCGCGAGCGCCTGATCGGCGGTGGCGCCAACTGGACCAGGATGGGCAGCGCCCGCGCGAACCCGAAGGCGAGGCCGACGATCACGGCACCCAGCAGGCTGAGCCGGCCGAGGACGACGACGAGCAGCAGGACGTAGGGAGCGGCGGAGGGCACATATGTGCGCATCCCCGTCCCCAACGCGAAGCCGAAGCGGTACGCGCCCCTCGCCAGGCTTCCGCCGAAGACCTGCGCCGGGATCTGCCGGCGCGCCTCGGGCAGCGCCACGACGCCCGTGAGCGGGCCGTGCTTGATCGCCCACAGGAGGACGCCGCCGCCGGCCAGCAGCGCCAGGCGCACGCCGTCGGCGAGCGGTTGCGCAAAGCCGCTGAGACACCACGCCGCGAGCGCGGTCAGGACGGCGCCGGCCGACGTTCCCACCAGGTACGCGGCTGCGACCTTGGCGTCGAACAGCGATCGGCGGCGACTGGGCGGCAGCAGCACGGCTGCGCTATTGAGGCTTCATATCGAGCCGGACAGCGAGACGCCCGCCACGCCCCCGATCACCGCCGCGACCAGCACGTCCATGCCGAGCGGATCTAGCACGGTGTGAGCTGATTGTCGCAGGAGACCTTGCCCTGGCAGATCGTCGGATCCCAGGTGTTGCTGTCGGGATACTTCTTCCAGCCGTCATGGCAGCGGAACGTGACGTTCTGCGCGCAGCTTCCGCACGGCGCGTCGATCGTCCACTTCCAGGCATCCCGCCCCAGGCAGACGTCCGGCTCGCGGTCCTGGTACTGAAGCTGGCCGCGACTGCCGACGAAGTGCCAGTTGTACGACGGGTTGTTCACAGGATCTGCGGCCTGCTCGGCGCACGTGGCGCAGTAGAACGGATCCATGTGGTGCGGAGCAAACCCAAAGCACGCCTCGTTACACGTCGCGTCGTAGTTGTACTCCGAGCAGTCGAGGTACATGGTGTAGGCGGGCCCCGCGGCTGCGGGCCCGGCGGCTTGAAGCTGGCTGAGCACTTCGACGTCGGGGAACACCCGATTCTGGACACGGGAGGCGAGCTCCAGCGCCCTCGTCACGCCAAGCGAGCCGATGAGGTTCGTGACCGGGTCCGGCGAGGCGCGAAACGTGTTGGCGAGCGCGGTGTTCGGAGGGCCCGAACGGCCGAACCTGCCCGCGGTCTCGAACGTCGGGAGTTCGTCGATGGTCAGGCTCACGGCTCCTCCTTCATGCGTGATCGAGTATGGGATGCCGACGGCCGGCAGAGTCGCCGTTGACGGCGAGCTCGCCGAGCGAGTGCAGGTTGGCGACGGGTGCGGCCTTGACGACGCGGCCATCGATGCCGGCCACGAGCGCGAACGGCTTGACGCGGATTCCGAGCTCGGCCGCGAGCTTCGGGCCCGACGCGATGATCGGGCTACCTCGTGGCGGCTGTGCGGGTGGAGTCCCGTCGGTCCAGACGATGGCGGAGGGGATCGTCCACGACGGCGATGCCAACTCCTCGAGCAGCCGCGCGCAACTCGAGCAGTTCGATGACAGGAAGAAGAGCACGCGTGGGGCGGCCGCGCCCGGCTCGGCGCCGAGGATATCCCGGATGTTGCGGCCCAGCAGATGGCTGTACGGCGCCGGGCGCGCGTCGGGCCCCGCATGCTCGAGCCGTCGCACTCGTGCATGCAGACTGCCCACGACGACGACGAGCAGCGCGACTGCGACCCAGCTGACGAAGAACGCGGCGAGCTCGAACGAGGCCCGAGAGTCCAGGAGCGAGAGCGTCATGTGGCCGTGGTCGACGCCGCGGGCGCCGGCATCGATGCGGGCACGAGCATCGTCAGAGCCGCCATCGTGACGCCCCACACCGGTGCCAGGGCGCGAACGATGCCGTCGACCTCGCTTCCGGCCGGCGCGCGCGCGAGTGTCGCCGTCAGTGCCACGACCGAGACGAGTGCCAGCGCTGCTCCGGGGACCAACGTTGCCGAGGTCGTCGGTCCCGACAGCGGCGAGCATCCGCACGGCGGGGCGGCGGACGTCCGCAGCAGCCGCCGCACGTAGACCACGAAGCCCAGCCCGGCGACCGCGCTCGCCGCGCAGAGCACGACGGCCGGCGTCACCTCAGGATTCCGTCTGACGGCGAAGAGCAGCGCGGCCGCGCCGGCGAGCAGCTCGAAGCTCAGCACGCAGAGCACCCCTGGCGTGACGAGCCGGGGCGGCAGGATCGCGTGTCCGCGCACGAGGTCACGGAAGCCGGCGAAGCGCATGAGGTGACCCGCGGCGCTCGCGAGAAGCGTCGCGGCGAGATACGTGAACCCGAAGGACGCGAAGAAGCCGCTCAAGCTCTCGGGCTCCATTCGACTCGCAGTCCCTCGGCCACCGCGAGCATCTGCCGCGTGTCAAGGTCCGGCGGCGGCGTGACCTCGACGACCGCTGACGGGGCGATGAACGCAAGCGCGTTGCTCGTCGCCCGGATGCGGAAGAGCTCGCCGTGATCGACAGCGCGTCCGCGCGCCCGGGGGACGCGGTCCAGAACCGAGCCGATCGCGGGCCGGATGGTGAGGACGCCCAGACCGGGCACCTCCTTGACGACCTCCGGTTCACGCGGGCGTGCTGTGACCGGGGAATCGATCGCCAGCCCTCGGCGTCCCTCACTGAACCGAAGCGTGTCGAACATCTCGGTGAGGCGGTCGCGGTCAGAGCCCACGAGGGAGCTCATGAGGCAGCCGGACCGCCCCTCCCACGCTCCGACGGTGAGCCTGCGATTGCCGTCGGTCGCAGTCGGGACCTCGACCTCGGCGACGCGCAACTCGCCGTCCTTGAGTGAGAACCCATCGGTGCGCAGCACGTTGAGCTCTTCGAAATCCCCCTGAATGGCCCGTTCTATGACGGCGCTGTGGCCGGCCGGATGAATAGTGAACGGATGGGCCCGCCTGAGCGATGGCACGACCGCCCACCCAGCCGCGGTGGCGCCGAGCGTGAGATCCGCCTCGGCCTCGATCGAAACGACGGACCCGTCGATCGACAGATGCTCAACGTGCATAGGCGTCCCCCCACGCCGCTAGTTGCAAGAAGACCAGTGCGGTCGCCTACGCCTCACACTTCGCGGCGCATCCGCGACAATTTGCCCTCGCGCGAGCTTAGTTCGCTGGCTGAGCACTGTCAACTGTTACGTCCTCCGCGCACTTCACGCTCGATCCCGCGTGGCGAGCCGCTGCCCA
>DASZOA010000583.1:0-1880 GCA_035551055.1 Solirubrobacteraceae bacterium | reverse complement strand
CGGCTGAGCCGCCGCAGGACGGGCGGCACGAGCAGCGTCGTGAGCACCGACATCGAGACGATGACGGCGAACAGCTCGGCGTCGATCGTCCCGGTCACGTTGCCGATCCCGGCGACGATGATGCCGACCTCGCCGCGCGGCACCATCCCGACGCCGACGAACGCGGCATCCCGCGGCCCGAGCGAGCGGGCGCCGAGGTAGGCGCCGGCGAGCTTGGTGACCACGGCCAGCGCGGTCACGCCGGCGAGCAGCGCCAGCGTGTCGAGGTCGCCGAGCGCCTCGAGCGAGACCTCCAGGCCGATGAACGCGAAGAAGAACGGCGGAAAGAACGCGTACAGCGGCGCGACCTCCTCCTCGATCGGGTGCTGCTCGCGGGTCTCGGCGATGACCATCCCGGCGAGGAACGCGCCGATGATCGCGGCCAGCCCGATCTGCGCCGCGAACGCGGCGAGGCCCAGGCAGACGATGACGGCCGGAAGCAGCGGCGACTCCGAGAAGCGCGGCGCGTGCAGGAGCGCCGGCCGCGCCTGCAGCAGCCGCGTGCCGCCGAGCGCGACGAACGCCACGAACGCGACCGCGAGCCCGGCGGTCACCGCGATGACGTCGAGCTCGACCCCGCCCTCGGCGGCCACGCCGGCGGCGACCGCGACGAGCAGCAGCGCGAGGATGTCGTCGACGATCGCCGCGCCGAGGATCGTGCGGCTGGCCCGCCGCTCGAGCACGCCGAGCTCGAGGAGCACCGCCGAGGTGATGCCGACGCTCGTGGCGACGAGCGCCGCGCCGAGGAACAGCGACGTCGCGGTGCTCTCGCCGAGCGCCGCCCCGAGGCCGACACCGCCGGCGAACGGGACCGCGACGCCCAGCACGCCGACCGAGACCGCCGTCGCGCCGACCTCGCGCAGCTCCGACAGGCGGGTCTCCAGGCCGACCCAGAACAGCAGGAACACCACACCGAGCTCCGCGAAGACCTCCAGCACCTCGCTCGGCTCGACGAGGCCGAGCACCGCCGGCCCGACGAGCACGCCCGCGAGGATCTCGCCGACGATCGTCGGCTGGCGCGCCCGGCGGAACAGCTCGTCGCCGAGCTTCGCCGCGAGCAGGACGACGAACAGGTCCGTCAGGACGTCGGCGACGCCCGTCGACGCGGCGATCGGCACGCCGCGAGCCTATTCGCGTGGCCGCGGACGGCGGCGCGGCGGCGATGCGTGGCCGAGGAGACCCCCCCGCAGCCACGACGATGCCGCCAACCACCACCTCGCGTGCACGAGCTGCGGCTCGATGTCGAGGATCTCGACTCCGAGCTCGACAGCGCGGCGCTCGTGCGCGCCGCCGGCCGCCACGGCTTGGAGCATGAGCGCATCGACGCCGTGGTGCACGGCCGCTGCGCGGGGGCGGGGAGCGGCGCAGCCGCGCCGGTGGCGGCGCCGCGGGCGCTCGCGCGGCCTCCCGGGGTCTGTCGTATGCCCTGCGCCGGGTTGTGACGTCCGCGGGTTGTCCTGTCGCTCGACGGGCGATCAGGGGCGCGGCTTGCGGGGGTTATGGCTTAAGCGTCCACGTGGTGGACGCAACGTCCAACGCCCGCCGCGGTCGGGCTCGCCGACCCGGGCGCCGCAGGTCGCGGCGCGCGCGCTCGCGGGCGTCGGGTGTCGGGCGCCGCAGGTTGCGGCGCGGGCGCTCGCGATCGTCCGCGCCGCGGCGGGCGCTCGCGGACGTCCGGCGCCGCCGTGGCGGGCGCTCGCGGGCGTCCCGGTGTCTGTCGTGATGCCCCTGCGCGGGTTTGTGACGTCCGCGGGTTGTCCTGTCGCTCGAGACGGGGCGATCAGGGGCGCGCTCGATCTCGCGGCGGGTGGCGTCCTCGCAGACGTCGAGCAGGGTGCGAG
>DASZOA010000582.1:0-9510 GCA_035551055.1 Solirubrobacteraceae bacterium | reverse complement strand
GCCTGGATCTGCGCCAGCGCGGCGTCGCGCTCGGCGGTCAGCTCGCGGATCTCCGCGCCGGCGGCGCCGCGGCGCGCGTCGAGCGCCTCGATGCGGCGCTGCGCCTCGGCCTGGGCGGCGTTCAGCGCGTCGATCTCGCTGCGCGCGCCGTCGAGCTCGGCCGCGAGCTGCTCGAGCTGTCCGCGGGCGGCGTCGCGCTGCTCGGCGAGTGCGCCGATCCGCGCCTGCGCGTCCTCCTGCTCGGCGGTCAGCGTCGCGATCTGCGCCAGCGCGGCGTCGCGCTCGGCGGTCAGCTGCCGGATCTCGGCGCTCGCGTCGCCGCGGCCGGCGGAGAGCGCCGCGATGCGCTGCTGCGCCTCGGCCTGCTGGGCGTCGAGCGCCTCGATGCGTCGCCGTGCCTCGGCCTGCTCGGCGGCGAGCGCCTCGATCTGCTCGAGCGCGGCGTCGCGCTCGCCGGTCACCGCGTCGAGCTCGGCTTCGAGCGCGAGCACCCGCGCGGCCGCCTCGTCGCGGCCGGCGCGGGCCTGCGCCGCCTCGGAGCCGATCGCCTCGACCTCCGCCTCGAGCGCCGCGCGCGACTGCTCGGCGCGCCGCAGCTCGGCGGCCGTCGCCTGCTCGCGCGCCTGCGCGTCCGCCAGCTGCTCGGCGGTTGCGCGCGCGTCGGCGGAGCGCTGCTCGAGCTCGCGCTCCAGGTGCGAGCTGCGCTCGCCGGCGTCGGCGAGCTCCTGCTCGAGCGCGTCGGCGCGCTCGCGCTGCGCCGAGAGCTGCTCGATCTGCGCGCGCGCCTGCGCGAGCTCGACCGCGATCGCCGCGGTCTCGGCGCGCGCGCGGTCCAGCGCGCCCGCGCGCTCCTGCACGTCGTCGCCGAGCTCGCGCAGCCGCGCGTCGAGCTCACGGACGCGCGTCTCGGACTCCTGGAGCAGCGCGTCGCGGGCGGCCGCATCCTCGCGCGCGGCGAGCAGCTGCTCCTCGACGTTGGCGCTCTGCGCGCGGGCGAGCTCGAGCGCGTCGGCCGTTCGCTGGGCCGCCGTGCGCGCCGCGTCGCGCTCGGTGGACGCCGCGTCGCGCTCGGTCCGCGCGGCGTCGAGCTCGGTGCGCGCGGCGTCGAGCTCCTCGCCGAGTCCCGCGAGGTCGCGGTCCAGCGCGGCGCGCTCCTCGCGCGCCTGCGCGAGCTCGTCCTGCGCGGCGCGCAGCTCGTCGGCACGCGCGGCGGCCTCGGCACGTGCGGCGTCGCGCGCGGCGGCGTCCTCCTCGGCGCGCGCCCGCAGGCTCTCGAGCTCGACCTCGAGCTGCTCGGCGCGTACGGCGCGCCGCTGCGCCGTACGCAGCTGCTCGGCGCGCGCCGCGAGCTCCTCCTGCGCCGCCTGCAGCTCGGCCTCGCGCGCCGCCAGCGCGTCACGCGCCTGCTCGACCTCGGCGGCCTGCGACTCGACGCGCTCACGCGCGGCCTGCAGCTGCTCGTCGCGCGCCGCCGCGGCGGCCACGACGGAGTCGAGGCGCGCCTCGAGCCCCTCGACGCGCTGCGCCTCGGCACGCGCGGCTTCGAGCTGCTCGTGGAGCGCGGGAAGCGATCCGGCGGCGGGCTCGAGCTCGGCGACGCGCGCCTCCAGGCGGGCGCGCAGCTCGGCGGCCTGCGCGAGCGAGCGCTCGGCGGCCGCGCGCGCCGCCTGCTCGGTCTCGGCCTCCTGCAGCGCCTCGAGTGCCTCCTCCTGCGCCGCCTGCGCCGCCTGGCGCAGCGCGCCCGCCTCGTCCCGCGCTTCCTGCGCAGCGCGGCGCAGGGCGACCGCGTCGTCCTCGGCGGCGCGCGCCTGCGCGGTCGCCTCCGCGTGCTGCTCGGCCAGGCGCGCGAGCTCCTCGGCCGCGGCCTCGGCGCGGCGCTCGGCCTCGGCGCGCGCGGCGACCTCGCGCTCGCGCTCGGCCTGCAGGCGGTCGGTCGCGTCCGCGAGCGCGGCCTGCGCCCGCTCGCGCTCGGCGGCCAGCTCGGCGGCGTGCGCCTCCGCCGCCCGCGCGGCGGCGCGCTCGCGATCCTGTGCGGCCTGCTCGAGCTCGGCGATCCGCGCCGCGAGCCGCGCGGCCTCCGCGCGCGCCTCGTCGAGGCGCTCGGCCTCCTCGCGTGCGCGCGCGTACTCGGCGCGCAGGCCGGCGAGCTCGGCGCCGGTGCGCTCGACGAGCGCCTCGGCCGCGCGCCGCTCGGCGTGCGCAGCCTCGAGCTCACCCTCGAGCTGCGGCACGCGGTCGGCGATCTCTGCGACCTGTCGGCGCGCCGTCTCCAGCTCGCTCACGCGAGCCGCGAGCTCGCGCACCTGCTGCTCTGCGCTCTGCCCTCGCTCGGCGCGCTTGCGGGCGTCGTCGAGCTCGCGTCCGAGCGCCCGCAGCCGGCTCGCCGAGCGATCGGCGCGCTCGGCGGCGGCGCGGCCCGCCACGACGGCGGCGTCGCGCTCGCGCTCGACGCGACGCGCGGCGTCGAGCGCACGGGCGGTCTGCGCCGCACGCGCCGACGCGACCTGCGCGGCCTCGTTGGCCTCGGCGACGCTTGCCTGCGCCGCCCGCAGCGCCTCGGCGCGCTCGCGCGCGAGCGCCTCCGCGCTCCCGCGCGCGTCCTCGAGCGCCTGCGCCTGCGCGCGGGCGCGCTCGAGCTCCTCGGCCGTCTCGGCGGCGGCGGCCTGCATCGACAGCAGCTCGCGCGCCGCGCGCGCGGCCTGCTCCTCGGCCGCCTTCTGCCCGGCGCGCGCCTGCTGCGCCTCGGCGCGGGCCCGGTCGAGCCGCCCGCGCGCCTGCGCGACCGCCTGCTCGCGCGCCGCGCGCGCCTCGGCGGTGGCGGCCGCCTGCTGCTCGCGCGCCGCGGTCCACTCGCGCTCGATCGTCGCGCGGGCCTCGTCGCGGACGGCCTGGATCGCCGCGTCGGCGCGCTTGGCGGCCGACTTCATCTCCTCCCGTGCGGCCCGGCTCTGCGCGTCGGCGAGCGCCGCCGCCTGCTCGGCCTGGGCGCGCGCGGCCTGGGCCTCGGCGGCGGCGCGCGCGGTTCGTTCCTGCGCCTGCGTGCGGACGTGCTCGAGCGCGCGCTCGCGGGCGGCGACCGCGGCCTCGAGCTTCGCGCGCGCGTCGCGCTCGGCCGCGATCCGCCTGTCGAGCTCGGCGCGTGCGGCGCCGATCTCCTCGCGCGCGAGCCGCGCCTGCTCGTCGGCGGCCTCGCGCGCCTGCTCGAGGAACGCCACGCGGTCGCCGAGCTCGCGCGCCTCGCGCTCGCCGCTGCGCCGCGCGGCCTCGGCCTGCGCGCGCAGTTGGACGAGCGCGTCGCGCGCCGCGCGGGCGGCCTGCTCGGCGATGTCGCGCAGCTTGCGCGCGGCCGCGAGGCGCTGCTCGAGCCCCGCCATCGCCTGACGGCGCTCCTCGGCGGCGCGCTCGGCGTCCTCGCGCCGACGGCGCTCCTCGCGCAGGACGCTGGGGTCGATCGCCGGCGCGGGCGCCGCGCGCCTCGCGGGCGCCGGCTTCGTCGCCCGTGGCGCGGCCGGCGCCGGGTGCGGAAGATCGAGGATGCCGCGGCCGGTCTCCAGCGCGAACGCGAGGCGGCCGTCGGCCAACAGCGCGGCGGGCAGCGAGAAGGCCGCGCGCCAGGCCGGAGCGTCGGGCCCGGCGAGCGGGGCGGGGTCGTCGGGACCGGGCAGCGGCGCGATCTGGCGCGAGCGCCGGCCGTCGTCGACCAGCAGCATCGGCGGCGCGAGCCGCTCGCGCGAGTCCGCCCGCCAGCGCCCGGCGAGCCGCAGCAGAGCCGTGCCGCCGCCCGCGGCGACATGCTCGAAGCGCTCGACCTCGAATGCGGGGGCGCGGCCGGTCAAGACCGCGGGGAGTCTAGGTCCGACAGGGCGCTCACGGCGAGCGCGAGGACGTCCTCGGGCGCGTCGCCGGCGTCGAGCACGCGGATGCGCCGGCGATCGCGCGCGGCAAGCTCGTCGTAGGCCGCCGCGATCGTGTCGAAGAACGCCTGGTCCTCCCGCTCGAGGCGGTCGGGCGCGCCGAGCCGCGCCTGCTGGCGCGCGCGCGCGGTGGCCGGGTCGATGCGCAGCAGCAGGGTGCGATCGGGCGTCAGGCCGCCGGTCGCGAACTCGTTCAGCCGCGCGATCTCGTCGACGCCGAGGCCGCGGCCGGCGCCCTGGTAGGCCAGCGAGGAGTCCACGAAGCGGTCGAGCAGCACCCACCGCCCGGCGTCGAGCCAGGGACGCAGGAGCTCGTCGACGAGCTGCGCGCGGGCGGCCGCGTAGAGCAGCGCCTCGGCCCGCGCGTCGCAGCGCAGCGCGGGGTCGGCGACGAGCGCGCGGATGCGCTCGGAGAGCGCGACGCCGCCCGGCTCGCGCAGCAGCTCGACCGGCCGCCGGCGACCGAGCTCGACGTGCAGCGCCGCGGCAAGCGTCGACTTGCCCGCGCCGTCGATCCCCTCGATCGTGATCAGCCTTCCCCTCACCGACGCGACGCTACCGTTCGCGGGCGATGCTCACCGGGACCGAGCGCCATCCCCACGCGCGCGCCGTCCTCGGCGCGGCGCTCGCCCCGGGCGGCACGCCGAGCCACGCCTACCTCTTCTGCGGCCCGGCGGGAAGCGGCAAGCGCACGGTCGCCCGCGCCTTCGCCGCCGCGCTGCTGACCGAGGGGGCGGCGGATCCGCACGGCGCCGCCGCCCGCGTCGAGCGCGGCGCGCATCCCGACCTGACGTGGGTCGCGCCGGCGAGCGCGGCGGGGATCCTCGTGGCCGACGTCGACGAGGCCGTCGTGGCGGGCGCGGCGCGAACGCCGTTCGAGAGCAGCCGGCGGGTCTTCGTCATCGAGGACGCCGACGAGCTCAACGACCAGGCCGCCAACCGGATGCTCAAGACGCTCGAGGAGCCGCCCTCGTTCGCGCACCTCATCCTGCTGACGACGCGGCCGGGCGAGGTGCTGCCGACGATCGCCAGCCGCTGCCAGTCGGTGCGCTTCGACGCCCCGACGGCGGCCGAGGTCGCCGCGCGGCTGGAGCGCCGCGGGGTTCCCACGCCGGCCGCCGAGGCCTGCGCCCGCCTGGGCCTCGGCGACGCCGCGCGCGCGCTGGCGCTCGCGCTCGGCGACGGGCCCGCCCTGCGCGCGGGCGCCGAGGCCGTCGCACGCGGCGCGCTGCGCGACGAGATCGCCGGGCGGCCGTGGGTCGCGCTCCTGGAACGCGCGCGCAGCGCCGGGGCGAGCGCCGGCGAGGCGATCGAGCGCGCGCTCGAGGACGAGCTCGACTACGCGATCGCCAAGGACCACGCGCGCCTGCGCCGCGAGGCCGCCGAGCGCGGCAGGCGGGCCGCGCGCCGCGCCCAGACGGCCGCGCTCGATCGCGGGCTGTCGCTCGTCGGCCTCTGGCTGCGCGACGTCGCCTGCGTCGCCGCGGGCCTGCCCGAGCTCGTCCATCACGCCGACCGACGGGCGCAGCTGCAGGAGGACGCCGCGCTCGGATGCGACCCGCTGCGCCTGCGCGCCGCACAGGATCTCGTCGAGCAGACGCGTGCCTCGCTGCAGCTCAATCCCAACGAGGAGCTCGCGCTCGACGCGCTCGGCTCGCGCCTGGCGCGCGCGCTGCGCGGCTGAGCGCCGGGCCGGCCGTCAGCCCCGGCCGATCGGGCCGAGGCGCGGGCGGCAGCCGTGCAGCTCGAACGCCCGAAAGCGCGAGAAGCGGCTGTGGTCGGGGCCGTGGAAGTCGGCCGAGCCGGTCGTCAGCAGATCCAGGCGCGCGGCGGCATCGCACAGCAGGCGCGTCTGCGCGGCGCTGTGTGTGGGATAGAAGGCCTCGACGCCGTCCAGCCCGCCGGCGCGGAAGCGCTCGAGCGCCTCGATCACGTCGGCGTCGCGCGCGAGGTCCCAGAACGGATGCGCCCAGACCGCGAGGCCGCCGGCGGCATGGATCGCCTCGATCGCCTCGGCGACCGTCGGCGTCGTGCGGCGGCTGTAGGCGGGGCCGCCGCGGGACAGGTAGGCCTCGAGGAACGCCGAGCGCTCCGCGAGCCCCTCGGCCTCCAGCCGCTCGCGATTGGCGGAGATCGCGGCGGCGGCGAGATGGGGGCGCCCGACCGGCATCCCGGCCGCGCGGCGCGCCTCGATCTCGTCGCGGTCGGGCGGCAGGCCGAGGTCGGCGAGCAGGTCGGCCATGCGGTCGATCCGCGCGGCGCGATCGGCGCGCCAGGCGCGCAGCCGCTCGTCCAGCTCGGCGCTGGCGTGTTCGATGCGGTAGCCGAGGACGTGGAGGTCCTCACCGGCCGCGTCGACGGTCGACAGCTCGATCGCCGGGACGAGCGCGATGCCGTGCTCGTCGGCGGCCGCCTGGGCGGCGCCGACGCCCGCGACCGTGTCGTGGTCGGTCAGCGCCAGCAGCCGGACGCCGGCGGCCGCCGCGGTCGCGACGACGTCGGCGGGCTCGAGCGTCCCGTCCGAGCACGTCGAATGCGACTGCAGGTCGAAGGTGGGCGCTCCGTCGTCGATCGTCACGGCGGCATGATGATCGATCGCACTGCGTCGCGGTCGGGGGTCGCGCATCGGCGAGGTAGCCTCCCGCGCCATGCCGCCGCGCGCCCTCGTCGCGCCCGACTCGTTCAAGGGCACCTTCGACGCTCCGGCCGTCGCGGGGGCGCTCGCGGCGGGCTTGGAGCAGGCGGGCTGGGAGGCCGACCGCTGCCCGGTCGCCGACGGCGGCGAGGGCACGATGTCGGTGCTCGTCGAGGCGCTCGGCGGGGAGCTCGTCACGACCCGTGCGAGCGACCCGCTGGGACGGCCGGTCGACTGTCGGTTCGGCCTCGTCGACGGCGGGGCGACGGCGATCGTCGAGATGGCGCAGGCGTCGGGGCTCGCGCGCGTCGCACCGCAGGAGCGCGACGCCTGGCGCGCCTCGACGCGCGGGACCGGCGAGCTGATCCTGGCCGCGATCGCGGCGGGCGCGCGCGAGGTCCTCGTCGCCGTCGGCGGCAGCGCCACGACCGACGGCGGCGCCGGCGCCATCGAGGCGCTGCGCGAAGGCGGCGGGATCGGTGCGGCGCGGCTGCGCGTGCTGTGCGACGTCGAGGCCTCGTTCGAGCAGGCGCCGCGCGTCTTCGGGCCGCAGAAGGGCGCCGATCCCGAGACGGTCGGGCGGCTGGAGGAGCGCCTGGCGGCGCTCGCGCGGGAGCTGCCGAAGGACCCGCGCGGCGTGCCGGCGACCGGCTGCGCGGGCGGTCTGTCCGGCGGGCTGTGGGCCGCCTTCGACGCCGAGCTGTGCGCGGGCGCGGCGGCCGTGCTCGAGGCGCTCGGCGTCGACGAGCGGATGCGCGCGGCGCAGCTCGTCGTGGCCGGCGAGGGCCGCGTCGACGAGCAGAGCTTCGGCGGCAAGATCGTCGGCGAGCTCGTGCGGCGCGCGAGCGACGCGGGCGTTCCGGTCCACGTCGTGGCGGGCAGCAGCCAGCTGTCCGATGCCGAGGCCGTCGCGGCCGGGCTCGAGCGCGTCTGGGTGGCGTCGACGCTCGAGGAGATCACGGCCGCCGCGCGCGAGCTCGGAGCGGCGGCGCTGCCGCGCGGTTGAGCGCCGCGCTCGGGCCGCGCGGCGGCGGGCGGCCGCCCGCGGGCGCAGACCGCCCTACGCCGAGACGGGCGCGCCCTTCGTCTCGAGCACGGCGGTGAGCGCGTCGAAGACGCGGTCGGCGGTCTGCGTGGTCGCGTTGGGGCCCATCAGCCCGATCCGCCACATCGGTGGCGCGCCCGGCAGCCCGCCGCCGACCTCGATGCCGTGCTCGGTCAGCAGGACGGACTGCACGGCCTCGCCGTCGACGCCCTCGGGCACGGCGACCGCGGAGAGCTGGGGCAGCTGGTGGTCGGGCTCGGCGATGAGCTCTAGGCCGGCCTGGCGCACGCGCTCCTGCAGGTGCCTGCCGGCGGCGGCGTGGCGCGCGCAGCGCTCGGCCACGCCCTCGTCGAGCGTCGCGCGCAGCACCTCGTAGAGCGCGTAGATGTGCAGGACCGGGACCGTGACGTGGTAGGTCGCCGGGCGGTCGATCCAGTACTCGCGCAGCAGCTGGAAGTCGAACGAGAACGAGACCGGGGTGCTGCGCGCCGCGAAGCGCTCGAGCGCGGCCTCCGAGACCGCGATCGGCGACATGCCGGGAGGGGCGCCGATGCACTTCTGCGTGCAGGAGTAGGCGTAGTCGATGCCCCAGCCGTGGACGTCGATCTCGATGCCCCCGAGCGTCGTGACGCAGTCGGCCATGAGCAGCGTGTCGGGGCGGTCCTTCAGCGCGGCGCCCAGCTCGGCGAGCGGGTGCAGCGTGCCGGTCGACGTCTCGCCGTGGACGACGGCGAGCAGCGCCGCCTGCGGGTTGGCGTCCAGCGCCTCGAGCAGCCGCGCGTTGGGCACGTGGCGGCCCCAGTCCTCCGGCACCTCGACGACCTCGCAGCCGGCGCGCCGAGCGATCTCGCCGATCCGGCGACCGAAGTAGCCCGACGCGCCGACGATGATCGTGTCGCCCGGCTCGGTGAGGTTCACGACGCCGACCTCCATCCCGCTGGTGCCCGTCGCCTGGAGCGGCAGCACGAGCCCCTCGGGACTGCGGTAGACGATCCGCAGCATGCGCACGACCTCGTCCAGGATCTCGTGGAGGTCCGGATCGAGGTGGCCGAGCATCGGGCGGTCCATCGCGGCCAGCGCGGCCGGATCGACGTTCGTGGGCCCGGGACCGCAGAGGAGCCGATCGGGAGGGGCCAGAGGAGCGGAGGCGGAGTTCGTCATGGCGGCACCGTGGCAGAGGTAGACCGTTCTTTCAACCGCGATCCATAGACAGCTGCTTCTGGCCGCCGGCCGAGCTCGAGGCCGCACTCGCCGCGGCTTCGGCCCCCGCTAGCATGGGATCGCCTGCCGACGTAGCTCAGCTGGTAGAGCACTTCACTCGTAATGAAGGGGTCCCCGGTTCGAGTCCGGGCGTCGGCTCTGTGTCGGACGACATCCGCGAGATCCTGCTCGACCTGCCCCTGGTCGACACCCCGGACCGGCCGGAGGGGATGCTCGTGCTACGCCGCTCGGAGGTGCCGGCCGAGCGGCGCGAGGAGGCCGACCGCTTCGTCGTCTCCAACGGCGGCATGATCGGCGAGAAGCCGCTCTTCGAGGTGATCGGCGGCACGACGCCGGCGGGCGGCGCGGCGACCGAGACGTTCTACGCGCTACCGCCGGCGGCGCTCGTGGCGCAGTAGCGCGGCGCGGGCGAGATCCTCGCCCCGCACCGGGCGGGCAGCGCGGACCTCACGCTCGTCGTCGACGAGGGGCGGCGCGATGGCGGCGGCGCTCGCGCACCGTCGCCTGGCGGAGCTCGGAGACTAGGCCGCGTTCTCCGCCTCGAACACCACGCTCCCGCGGTCGTGCGACGCGGGCGGCGCGGGCGGCCGCTCCCGCTCGACGACGACCTCCTCGTACTGCGGCGGCGCGGTGCCGACGCGCTCGATGCAGCGCGCGACGGCCTGTCCTTCGGCCGGGCAGATCTCGCGCAGCTC
>DASZOA010000581.1:0-3003 GCA_035551055.1 Solirubrobacteraceae bacterium | reverse complement strand
CAGCGCGCCGTCGGCGACGGCGCGCGCGGCGAGCTCGGCCGTCTGCGGCTCGGGCTCGAAGCCCAGGCGCGCGGCGTAGCGCGCGACGCGCCACAGCCGCGTCGGATCCTCGACGAAGCTCTCGTCGTGCAGCACGCGCAGCCGTCCGGCGCGCAGATCGTCGCAGGCGTGCGGCACGGTGCGCAGCTCGCCGGTCGCGAGATCGAGCGCGAGCGCGTTGACGGTCACGTCGCGGCGTCGCAGGTCCTGCTCGATGCCGGCGGCGCGCACCTCGGGCAGCGCGCCGGGCCGCGCGTAGTCCTCCTCGCGCGCGCCGGCCAGATCCCAGACGCAGTCGCCGGCGCGGACGGTCGCGGTGGCGAAGCGGTCGTGCGCGACCCGCTCGCCGCCGGCCGCGAGCCGTGCGGCCAGCGCCGCGACGTCGCCCTCCACGACGACGTCGAGCTCGCGCGGCTCGCGCCCGAGCAGCAGGTCGCGAACGGCGCCACCGACGAGGTGCACGCCGTCGATCGCGGCCGCCGCCTCGAGCAGCAGCCGACCGCAGGGCAGCTCGCGCAGCCGCCGGCGCAGATCGTCCATCGCGACAGTCTCGCGCTCGCGCCCGGGCGGCGGCTGCGACGCGTCCGGCGTCTACCATTGCCGGCGTGACTCCCCCGCCTCGCGGCGAGCGTCCGCTCCCGCGGCTCGCGATCGGGGCAGTGCTGCTCGTGCTCGCTGTCGCAGCCGCCCTGGCGGCGTTCGGCGGCAGCGGCGACGTGTTCAACCCGCAGGTCGGGTTCGACACCGACGGGGGCACGCCCTCCGCGACCGCGCCGGACGCGCGCGCCGACGGTCATCCCGCCGACGACGGCTTCACGTGGCCCAACTACGGCTACACGAAGGCGCGCACGCATCACCTGCCGCTGCGCTCGCCGCCGCGGCCGCCGTACAAGCAGGCCTGGGCGGCGCGCGGCGACGTCCTGCTCGAGTTCTCGCCGGTGCTGTGCGGGCGTCGGCTGTACCTGCTCAAGAACAACGGCGCCCTGTACGCGATCTCACGGACGACGGGCCGCGTGAGCTGGAAGCGCAAGCTCGGACGGCTCGCCGCGGCCTCGCCGGCCTGCAACCGCCGCAGCGTCTACGCCGTGCTGCTGAAGCGCTCGCCCAGCAGCGCGGCCGGTCGCGTCGTCGCCGTCTCCACGCGCTCGGGCCGCACGCGCTGGTCGCGCAGGCTGCCCAGCCGGGCGGAGTCCTCGCCGCTGGTCGATCGCGGGCGCGTGTTCATCGGCACCGAGGACGGCACCGTGTACGCGCTGCGCGCCGGCGACGGCGCGGTGCGCTGGAAGGCCAAGGCGGCGGGCGCGGTCAAGGGCGCGCTCGCGCTGAGCGACGGCAAGCTGTACTTCGGCGACTACGGCGGCAAGGTGCATGCGATCCGCCGCTCCGACGGGGCGAAGGTCTGGGAGGCGTCGCCCACCCGCGGGCCGCTCGGTCTCGGCGACGGCAACTTCTACTCCTCGGCGGCCGTCGAGTTCGGGCGCGTGTACATCGGTAGCACGAACGGCGACGTCTACTCGCTGTCCAGCGCCGACGGCACGCTCGCCTGGCGCCACGGCACCGGCGGCTACGTGTACGCCTCACCGGCGGTCGGGCAGGTGCCCGGCGGCCGGCCGACGGTCTACGTCGGCTCCTACGACGGCCGCTTCTACGCGCTCGACGCGCGCACCGGCCGGCCGCGCTGGATCCGCTCGCTCGGGACGAAGATCTCGGGCGCGGCGACGATCATCGGCGACCTCGTGTTCGTCTCGGACCTCGACAAGCGCACGACCTGGGCGCTCGGCGCCCGCACCGGCAGGACCGTCTGGAAGACCGGGCGCGGGGGCTTCAACCCGGCGATCAGCGACGGGCGGCGGATCTACTTCACCGGCTACTCGTCGCTCTTCGCGCTGGACCCGAAGGGCCGCTCGTTCAAGGACCCACCGGGCTCGCGCGCGCGAGCAGCGACGCCCGCCCAGCGCGCTCGCGAGCGCCGCGCGCGGCGGCTGCGCCTGCGCTTCGCGCCGCACGGTCATCGCCACAGCGCGACGGTCGGCCACCGGCGCAGCTGCCACCGCCACCGCCACGTCTACGAGGTCTCCGGCCGGACCGTCCTGCTGCGCCACAACCACTGCCACCGCCACACGCGCGCGCGCTGACGCCGCCCGCGCCCGGGCTACCGCCGCACGGCGATCCCCGCGTTGTCGAGGTGCTCCTTGGCCTCGCGCACCCGAAAGCTGCCGTAATGGAAGATCGACGCGGCCAGCGCCGCGTCGGCGCCGGCTCGCAGCGCGGCGGCGAGATGCTCGAGCCGGCCGGCGCCGCCGGAGGCGATCACGGGCACCGCGACGGCCTCGGCGACCGCGCGCGTCAGCTCGAGGTCGTAGCCGTCGTTCGTCCCGTCGCGATCCATGCTCGTCAGGAGGATCTCGCCGGCGCCGCGTCGCACGCCCTCGCGCGCCCACGCGACGGCGTCCAGCCCGGTCGCGGTGCGCCCGCCCGCCACGTAGACCTGCCAGGCGCCGCCGGCCCGGGCGCCGTCGCCGGCGTCGCGCTTGGTGTCGATCGCCAGCACGACGCACTGCGCGCCGAACACGTCTGACAGCTCGCCGATCAGCTGCGGCCGCGCGACGGCGGCCGAGTTGACCGCGACCTTGTCGGCGCCCGCGTCGAGCACGGCCTGGGCGTCATCGACGGAGCGGATCCCGCCGCCGATCGTGAACGGGATGAAGCACTCGTCGGCCACGCGCCGCGCGAGCTCGACGACGGTCTCGCGCCGATCGCTCGTCGCGGTGATGTCGAGGAACACGAGCTCGTCGGCCCCCTCGGCGTCGTAGCGCGCCGCGAGCTCGACGGGATCGCCGGCATCGCGGATGTCGACGAAGTTCGTTCCCTTCACGACTCGGCCGGCATCGACGTCCAGGCACGGGATGACGCGCTTGAGGTGCATCGAACGAGCGTAGATCGTCGTCGCGCCGTCCGTGCGGC
>DASZOA010000580.1:0-1960 GCA_035551055.1 Solirubrobacteraceae bacterium | reverse complement strand
ATCTTCGCGGCCGCCGCGGGCGCCGAGCGGGTCATCGAGCTGCTCGAGGAGCGCCCGCACGTCGTCGATCGCCCCGGCGCCACCGCGCTGGCGCACGTCCGCGGGCGCGTCGAGTTGCGCGACGTGACGTTCCGCTACCCCGGCGCCGCCCACGCGGCGCTGGACGGCGTGAGCCTCCGCGTGGAGCCCGGCGAGATCGTCGCGCTCGCCGGGCCCAGCGGAGCGGGCAAGTCGACGCTCGCGCGCCTGCTGCTGCGCTTCGACGACCCCGTGGCGGGCAGCGTGCTGATCGACGGCCGCGACCTGCGCGACGTCACGCTGCGCTCGCTGCGCGAGCACGTCGGCCTGCTCGCGCAGGAGACGCTGCTGCCCGACGTCACCGTGCGCGAGGCGATCGCGTACGGCCGCCCGGACGCGACCGCCGACGAGATCGAGGCGGCGGCGCGGGCCGCCGGCGCGCACGAGTTCGTCCACGCCCTGCCCGACGGCTACGAGACGCCGGTCGGCCAGCGTGGCCGGCGACTGTCGGGCGGCCAGCGCCAGCGCATCAGCATCGCCCGCGCTCTCCTGCGCGAGACGCCCGTGCTCGTGCTCGACGAGCCGACGACCGGGCTCGACGCCGAGGCGAAGGCGGCGCTGCTCGACCCGCTGTCGCGGCTGGTCGGCGGTCGCACGACGATCGTCGTCTCGCACGATCCCGAGGTCGTCGCGTGGGCCGACCGCGTCGTGTGGATCGAGGACGGACGCGTGCGGGAGGTGGCGGCGGCGTGAGGCCCTTCGCACCGGGCCGCCAGCTCGCGCCGGGCTACGAGGTCATCGCCCACCTGGCACGCAGCAACGTCCTCGACGTCTACGACGCCTGGTCGCACGAGCGCGCCTGCCGCTGCGTCGTCAAGCTGCTGCGCCCCGACCGGCGCGGCGACGAGCGCGCGGCGCGCGCGCTGCTGGGCGAGGGCCGGCTGCTGCAGCGACTGTGCCACCCGCACATCGTGCGCGGCTACGAGACGCTCTTCGAGCCGCTGCCGGCCGTCGTCATGGAGACGCTGCGCGGCGAGACCGTCGCTCATCTCGTCGAGCGCCGCGCGCGGCGCCTCGGCGCGGCGGAGCTCGGCCATCTCGGCGTGCATCTGTGCTCGGCGATCTCCTACCTGCACGGCATCGGTGTGCTGCACCTCGACCTCAAGCCGTCCAACGTCATCGCCGAGGCCGGGCGGGCGAAGATCATCGACCTGTCGGTCGCGCGGGCACCCGGACCGATCGAGCCCGGCATCGGGACGTGGTGCTACATGGCGCCCGAGCAGGCGCGCGGCGGCGCCGTCGGGCCGCCGGCCGACGTCTGGGGGATCGCCGCGATCCTCTACGAGGCCGCGACCGGCGACGCGGCGTTCGGCGACGACGACGACGAGGACGTCGAGTACCCCTCGCTGGCGCGCGCCGCCCACCCGGTCGCCCGCGGCCGCCGGCTGCCCGACGTGCTCGCCGCGGCGATCGACGCCGGCCTGCGCGCCGATCCCGCCGAGCGCCCGTCGGTCGCGCAGCTGGGCGCGGCGTGCGAGCGGGCGGCCGGGCTGCCGGCGGCCGAGCGGCGCTTCGCCGCGCAGCTCGGCGTCGGTGAGGACCACGAGCGCGGGCCGAGGCGCTCGACGACCGCGGCCGCGCTGACCGACGACCCATGTCGTCGGGAGCGCGCGCCTGGGAGCGGCCGGGTCCTCCTCGGGGCTGAGCTTGCGGCACATGTGTGCGATCCGGCTCGGGTTCTCGGACATGACGTGGCCTCCCGTCGCGGTTAGTCGGATGTCGCCGCCGATCGCCGCCGTCGTCGAGCTCGCAGGGCTCGGCTCGCGCCTCCTGATCGACGTCGTGGCGATCACCGCGCTGGCGATCGGGCTCTTCTATCGCCGCCATCGCCGCAGCGACCTCGTCGTGCTCTACGTGGTCTTCAACGTCGGCCTGTTCGCGG
>DASZOA010000579.1:0-3370 GCA_035551055.1 Solirubrobacteraceae bacterium | reverse complement strand
CGTGGACCGCGGCCGGCCCGTCGAGCGAGACCGTGACCGCGAAGCCGTGCTGCTCGAAGAAGTCGCCGTCGGCGTCCGTCAGGTGCGTGCCGTTCGTCGTGATCGAGAACGTGACGCGCACGCCGCGCTCGTCGGCGACCTAGCGCGCGCGCCGCGTCGCGGCATGGATCCCCGGGCGGTTGAGCAGCGGCTCGCCGCCGAGGAACGTCAGGTTCACGCGCTCGCCCGCGCGCACGTCGGAGAACAGCAGCTCGACGGAGTCCAGCGCGGTCTGCCGGGCCATGCTTCTCGCCCCGCCGCCGAAGCTTCCGCCCTCGGCGTAGCAGTAGCTGCAGCCGAGGTTGCACTTCTGCGCGACCGCGAGCGAGAGCGCGCGGACCGGCGGCTCATGCGGCGGGCGGTCGTCGACGTAGCGCGGCGCGTCGACGCCGAGCTGTTGCAGCAGTGCGGCGAGCGCGGCGTCGTCGCCGGCGCGCCGCAGGCGGTCGATCCGCTCGTAGATCTCGGCGTCGACGTCGTAGAGCCGGTTGCCGTTGGGGACGAGCAGGTGCAGCCGCTCGCCGCTGTCGACGAGATGCGCGTCGGCGCTCAGCGGCGCCGACTGCGCGAGCAGCTCACTCGGCATCGCGGCCGCCGACGACGAAGCGCAGCAGGCTCTCCCAGCCCCGGAAGAGCGCCTCGTGACTGTAGGCGTTGCCCTCGTCGTACGTCGGGGGATCGGTCCGCGGCGCCAGCCACATCGCGCCGATCGCGCCCGCCGGCGCCTGCTCGACGTTGACGTAGTCGGGGCGGCTCGCGGCCCAGTAGTAGCAGCCGCACTCCTGGTAGTCGTTCTGCCACGGCGAGCACAGGCTCTGCGTGAGCTCGCCGGGCGGGGCGAGCTCCTCGGCGACCGCCGCCGTCGGACCGCCGGTCGCCTCGCTGGGCACGAACAGCGGGCGCACCCGCAGCTCCACGGTCTCCGGCTCGGCGTCGGGGTTCTGCGGATCGAAGAAGACGCACGGCACGAGCTCGCCCGAGTGCTGCGCGACGACGTCGGCCAGCGCGTTGGACCACTCCATGAACCTCGAGCCGACGGCCGTGCCGTCCGGGTCGCGCACCTCCATCAGCGTCGGGAAGCCCGCGACCTCCACCAGGTATCGCCCGGCGAGCCGCGCGTGCTCGCCCTCGGCGTCGACGACGAAGCCGCTGGCCTCGTGCAGCACGATGCCCTCCAGCAGCCGCCGCCAGGCGTTGCGAAAGTCGAACTCCAGCCCGGGAAAGCAGTTGGAGATCGCCGAGCCGGGCAGCACGCTGGGCGGGTTGCCGGCGGCGCGGTGATGCAGCTGGGCGGTGAGGTTGGTCGGCTCGATGCTCATGTCGGCGGCTCCTGCTCGGTGAACAGCGGCCCCTGCGCGAGCGTGCGGATCAGCGCGATCTGGCGGCGCGTGAGCGTCAGGAGCTGTCCGTCGGCGCCCCGCATCATCGCCGGCATCTTGCGCCGGCCGCGCACGGTCCGGTCGCCGGCTTCGTCGTGGTCGCGCAGCACGTCGCCGAACCAGGGCGCGGTGCCGCTGCGCAGCGCGACGAGCAGGCTCTGGTGCAGGTTCTCGACGGCGACGGGATCGACGAGCGACGACGCCATGAACGGAGCGCCGCCGGCCCATCCCCAGTCGACGTTGTGGAAGGTCGTGTTCAGCAGCCGGACGGTCTCGAAGGCGCGGCGGACGATCTCCTCGACGCGCTCGAATGTCGCGTCGGCCGGGTCGACGGCGGGTCCGAGGAGCGCCTGCTCGAGCTCGTCGGCGACCGTGCGGATCGGCATCGCGTCGGGCACGTACGTCGGGGGGCCGGCGCCGACGCGGCCGAGCGCGCGCAGCGTGCGCCCGCCGACGTCGAGCGACACGCGGATGACGCCGTCGCAGCCGTCGTCGAGGTAGCCCGAGCTGACCTGGCGGTTGCCGACGCGGCGGCCGGCGTAGATCGCGCCCGGCGCCGTGTCGCGCGGCTCGCCGGCGTCGCTGTAGCCGTCCCAGCCGCCGCGCTGCGCGTCGTAGACGGCTTCGGAGACGTTCGGATCGGGCGCGGGCGCGTTGGGGAAGGGCGCGCGAGTCGGTCCGTAGATGCGACCGGCGGCAGGGGTGAACCGCAGCCGGATCTCCGGGTGCTCCGGCGTCGGGCGGATGTACTGCACGTGGCCGAAGCCGATCGTCCGGCCGGGCACGAAGTTGTCGCACTCGCCGACGAGCGCGCGCCGCGCGTGGTCGGAGAACTCGCCGGTGTCGGCGCGCACGGCGTCGGCCGCGGCGCCCGTGCGGCGCATCGCCTTGAGATTGGCCACCTGCACCTGCCAGCGCAGGTCGCCCGTCGACGCGCTCTCCTCTTCGAGCAGCGCGGTCGTGAGCACCTCGAGCCGGCCGCCGTCGCTGAGCCGCTCGTCGCCGACGAGCGCCCACACCTCGACGAACGGCGCGACCGGGCGCACCGCGCCGTCTTCGGTGAACGACAGCGCGTCGGGGACGAAGGCGCGCACGATCTCGCCGCTGTCGAGGTCGACCTCGAGCGTCTCGGCCGGACGCAGGATGCGATACCCGAGCGGGTTGGCGGGATCGGCGACCGCGTCGTAGTTGTCCATCGGCGTCGCCGCGCTGCCGAAGCGCGCGATCGCCAGCGGCGGGAGGATGCGCAGCTCGTGGATCACGGCGTCGGCGCTCCGGCGGTCGAGCGCGTGGTCGCGGCGATCAGTGCGTCGACCTGGTCGCGCTCGATGCGGTCGGCCTGCGCCAGCGCGGTGAGGTAGTCCTGCGCCGGGCCGCCGCCGTCTGCGGCCCCGATCCGGCCGGCGAGCGTGGCGGAGGCGTCGAGCAGGTCGCGATGCACCCGCCAGCGGTCGTCCTCGTCGTGGGGGAGCATGAGCGTGTGCGGCATCTGAAACGGCGGTCCGGCGCGCGCCCCGTCGGGCGCGGCGTGGTCGAGCGGCAGCGCGACGAGCAGCCCAGCGATCGAGCGCAGGTTGTACATCTCGGCGAACGCGCGATGGATCAGCCACCCGCGCGGGCCGGGCGCGTCCGGCGCGTTGCGGTCCTCGGCGAGCTCGAAGGCGTGCGCGAGGCTGACCAGCAGCTTGCGGTAGCGCACGTTGAACAGGTGCGCCCACAGCCGCGCGGCGGGGTTGGCGATCGGGCTCGTCGTCTCCGTGTCGGCGGGGTCGGCGCCGACGTCGGGTCCGCTGAGGTCGGTCGTCGGGTTCGTCGCGACGTCGCGGACGAGCGCCCGGCGCTCGTCCGCGCTCAGCGCCTCGAGCTCCTCGTGGATCTTCAGGAAGCGCTCGAAGTGCGACTCGTCCTCGTCCTGCGGCAGGCCGAAGCCCTCGCCCTGCTCGCCGACCTGC
>DASZOA010000578.1:0-2197 GCA_035551055.1 Solirubrobacteraceae bacterium | reverse complement strand
CGTCCTTCCTGTCCGCTTCCCCGGCCAGGGAGTCGCAATGGCGTTGTGCTTCATCGAACCGCAGGACGCGATCCGCGTGATCGCGGAGTCCGTTGGCCGTGAGGCGCGCAGGCAGCTGCTGGGCGAGCTTGTGCGCGCGTGGGTTGACGAGATCCCGGAGAACGAGCTGGCGTCGCACTACGCGAAGGCGGTGCAGGATCTCGACGAGCACGATCTCTCGATGCTCGCGGCCTGGCACGCGTCGCTCGAAGTCGGCCATCCGATCGCCAGTCGCGAGTTTCTCGTCAACGTGTTCCCGAGCCTCGGCGAGAACCGGCGCGAGGCGCTGAAGATCGCGGCCGGATTCCGCGGCGAGGAGGCGTTCGACGCGGGGGTCGCGGAAGATCAGGCGCTGCAGACCGTGCTTCCGCACCTCTCGCGCGAACGCTGCATGGCGCTGGCCACCGAGTGCGTCGAGCTGTATCTGTGGGACCGCCTGGGCTCTGACAACTGACGCGCGTCCGACGCTGGCCACAGCCCTCGCGGCGTTCGCTCACGCGCGGGGGCGCCGCAGCGCGGCATTCGCTCACACCGCGCCGCGCCCCGCCTCGAGCGCCGCTCGGATCTCCGCCACCGCCTGCTCGACCTCGCGGTAGCGCACGGCCTGCATCCCGACCGCCCGCGCGCCCGCGCAGTTGTCCTCGCGGTCGTCGATGAACAGGGACTCCTCGGCCGCCACGCCGAGTCGCGCGAGCGTCTGCTCGTAGATCTGCGGCTCGGGCTTGCGCATTCCCACGAACGCGCTGTCGACGACGAGCTCGAAGATCTCGTCGATCGGCGCCAGCGCGCGCCAGCGCGACTCCCACTCGCGCACGTTGTTGGTCAGCAGCGCCATCCGATAGCCCTCGGCTCGCAGCGACTCCATGAACCTGATCATCGGCTCGTTCGGCGCCAGGCCCTGCCACAGCAGCTCCCTGAAGTCGGCGAGCGCCACGTCGCGCCCGCTCAGCTCGCGCAGCGAGCGCTCCAGTGCGGCGACGAACGCCACCTCGCTGATGCGCCCGCACTCGAGCTCGTGCAGCGGGTGCACTCCCTCGCGGTCGCGCAGCGCGGCGAACGCCTGACCGATCGCGGCCAGCGAAATCCCCGAGCGGTCGGCGACCGCCTGAAACGACCCCGCCAGCGGCATCGTCAGCACGCCGCCGAAGTCGCTGACGACCGCGCGGATCACTGGGTCATGACCGCCCGGATCACCGGCGGCGGCGCCCGCCGCCACCGCCGCCACCGCTGCTGGCCCGGCGCAGCACGTCGTAGCGTCCCGCGCCCTCGCGGCCCTCCATGTGCCAGCGAAAGAACGCGCTCTCCAGGCGCAGGTCGCCGAGCTCCACCGTCGTGCCGCACACCGCCTCGCCGGCCGCGCGGCGCGCGGCGCCACCCTCCTCCTGCGTCCACAGCTCGAGCCCCGCCCTGCGTTGGCGCAGCGCGCCGTCGTAGGTCGTCGACAGCCGTGCGTCGAAGATCGCCGCCGGCTCGCCGCCGTCGATCAGGAAGCCGCCCACCACCTCCTCGTCGTGATGCTTCGCCTTCGCCGGGCGCACGGCGGCCAGCGTCAGCGCACGATCGGCGCCCAGCCACGCCGACAGCGTCCGGGCGAGCTCGATCCGCGTCCAGTCGGGCGTGCCCCACAGATGCCCGCGCTGGCCGAGGCAGCGCACGCGGATCGACCGCCCGCCGGCGCCCACGCTGCCGCTCACCGCGCACAGCTGCTCGTAGCCCTCCATGCCGCCGGCCTGCGCCACGGCGTCGTCGGCGGCGAGCACCGCGGGCGCCGAGACCGCCTCGAAGCGCAGGTCAAAGCCGGCCTGCGTTCCGCCATAGGCGACGGTCCAGGCCTCGAGCGGCGCCTCGACGGTGCTGCGCACGCCCGCCGCGCGGACCGCATCCCAGGCGTCGACGACGCCCGCGGCGACCGATGACTCCGTCGACGCGCCGGCCAGCTCGCCACCCGAGAACACCACCGCGAAGCCGCTCGCATTCCCGCCGCCGAGCCCGAGGCGCGCCAGACCGTACACCGAGGCTGCGGGATCGCCGAACGCGAACGTCACCGCGTCGCGGAACGCCGGGTCCTCGGCAGCCCGCGGCGGCTCGTCGGCGACCGAGACGCTCACGGCAGCTCGCGCGGCGGCGGCGGAGCCTCGCGCGCGGTGCCGTCGACGAC
>DASZOA010000577.1:0-3673 GCA_035551055.1 Solirubrobacteraceae bacterium | reverse complement strand
GCTCGTGGAGCGAAACGCCGAGCGGCTCACGTTCACGACCGACATGCGCGAGGTCCTCGACCACGCCCAGCTGCTCTTCTGCTGCGTAGACACGCCGCCGACCTACTCCGGTGATGCCGATCTCTCGCGGGTCAAGACAGTGGTCTCCGCCCTCCCCGAGGACAGGGATCACGCACTGGTGATGAAGAGCACCGTGCCCGCCGGTACCGGGACGGCCATTCGCCGCGACAAGCCCGAGCTCACCTACGTCTCCTGCCCGGAGTTCCTCAAGGAGGGCTCGGCCGTCCACGACTTCCTGCATCCCGACCGCGTGGTGATCGGCGACGACGGCGACTGGGCGGGCGACGCGGTGGTCGATCTCTACGCGCCGCTCGACGCGCCGATCGTGCGGACCGACATCGCCTCGGCGGAGATGGTCAAGCTGGCCTCCAACGCCTTTCTCGCGACGAAGATCTCCTTCATCAACGAGATCGCCAACGTCTGCGAGGAGACGGGCGCCGACGTCATCGAGGTCGCGCGCGGGATGGGGCTCGACGACCGGATCGGAACGAAGTTCCTGCAGGCGGGGATCGGCTACGGCGGCTCCTGCTTTCCAAAGGACGTCAGCGCGCTCAAGCAGCTCGCCGGCAACTCCGGCTACCACTTCCAGCTGCTCAACGCGGTCATCGAGGTCAACGAGCTACAGAAGCGGCGCGTCATCAGCAAGCTGCAAAAGCACCTCGGCTCGCTCGTCGGCCGGACGATCTGCCTGCTCGGGCTCTCCTTCAAGCCCAACACCGACGACATGCGCGAGGCGTCCTCGCTCGTGCTGAGTGCGCGGCTGCAGGCCGACGGGGCGCGCGTGCGCGTGTACGACCCGATCGCCGAGGACGAGGCGCGCCGGCTCATCCAAGGCGTGCACTTCGCCGCGGGCGCGCTCGACGCCGTCGAGGGCGCCGACGCCGTCGTGCTCGTTACCGAGTGGGCCGAGTTCGTCGACCTGGACTGGAGCGAGGTCGCCGCCCGGATGGCCGGATCGCTCGTCCTCGACGGCCGCAACGCGCTCGACCGGCAGGCGATCGCGGCCGCCGGGCTGACCTACGAGGGCATCGGCCGGCGAACGCTGACATCCTTGCCGTGATGCGGCCAAGCGCGATCGCATGCAGGCGGTGATCCTCGTGGGTGGAGAGGGCACGAGGCTGCGGCCGCTCACCTCGACGCTACCCAAGCCCGTCGTCCCGCTCGTGGACCGGCCGATGATGGTCTACATGCTCGAATGGCTGCGCGGCCACGGGATCGACGACGTGATCATGTCCTGCGGCTTCGAGGCGACGAAGGTGCGCGACGTGCTCGGCGACGGATCGCAGCTGGGGATCAGCCTGCGCTTCGTCGAGGAGCCCGACCCGCGCGGGACAGCGGGCGCGCTGAAGTTCGCCGAGGAGCTCCTCGACGCCCGCTTTCTCATGCTCAACGGCGACGTCCTCACCGACCTCGATCTCGGCGCGCAGATCGCCCAGCACGAGGCGTCGGGGGCGACGGCCACGCTCGCGCTCGTCCCGGTCGCCGACCCGTCGAGCTACGGCCTCGTGCGCCTGCGCGCCGATCGCGCCGTCGACGAGTTCCTCGAGAAGCCGTCGGCCGACAGCGTGCTCGACACGAACCTCATCTCCGCCGGCGCCTACGTCCTCGAGCGCTCGGTGCTCGACCGCATCGCGCCCGACAAGAACGTGTCGATCGAGCGCGAGGTGTGGCCGGCGCTCGTCGACGCCGGGCTCTACGGCTTCATCGACGACGACGCCTACTGGATCGACGTCGGCACGCCCGCCCGCTACCTGCAGGCGACCTTCGACATCCTCGAGGGCAAGGTCCGCACCGGCGTGGCGGGCAAGCTCGGCGAGGGCTACCTCGCGGTCGATCCGTCCGCGCAGGTCAGCGGCCGCGCGGTCCCACCGGCGATCGTCGGCGCCGGCGCCCGGATCGCCGAGGGCGCGCACGTCGGCAGTCTCGCGGTGGTCGCCGAGGACGTCAGCGTCGGCGCCGGCGCGGTCGTCGAGCGGGCGGTCGTCATGCGCGGCTCGAGCGTCGGCGAGGGCTGCATCCTGCGCGACTGCATCGTCGGCCCCGGCGTCCGCGTCGGCGACCGCAGCCAGATCGTGGGCGGCGCGATGCTCGGCGAGGGCGTCACGATCGGCGCCGACAACGTCGTGGCCTGCGGCGCGCGCCTGTTCCCCGGAATGGAGGTACCCGATGGCGGCCTCGCCTTCTGAGACGACCGAGCTGCGGCTGGACCCCGAGACGATCGCGGCCGTCGACCGCTCCGACATGCTCGCCGACATCGTCGGCCTGCCCGAGCACCTGCGCGACGCGCTGTGGAAGGTCGAGTCGGCCAACCTCGTGCCCTGGGACTCGCCCGGCGGCCTCGTCGTGGCGGGCATGGGCGGATCGGCGGTCGGAGGCTCGCTGGCGCGGGCGATGCTCGGCGACCACGCCTCGCGGCCGATCCTCGCCTCGCGCGCCTACGGGCTGCCGGCCTGGACGACGCCCGACACGACGGTGCTGTGCTCCTCCTACTCGGGCGACACCGAGGAGACCCTGGCCTGCTACGAGGCCGCGGGGGCGCTCGGCGCCACGCGCGTCGCGGTGACGAGCGGCGGCAGGCTCGCCCAGATGGCGCGCAGCGACGGCGTCCCGGTGATCCCGGTCGCCGGCGGCTTTCAGCCGCGCGCGGCCGTCGCCTACATGACGGTCGCCGCGCTCGAGGTCGCGCGGCTGTGCGGCGCCGGGCCGCGGATCGGCTCGGAGATCGACGTCGCCGCCCACCACCTCGAGCAGCTCGTCGTCGACTGGGGGGCCGACGGGCCCGAGGACTCCGAGGCCAAGACGCTCGCGCGCGCGCTGCACGACAGCGTCCCGGTCATCGCCGGCGCCGCGCTGACCTCGCCGATCGCCTACCGCTGGAAGACGCAGTTCAACGAGAACGCGAAGATCCCGGCGTTCACCCACGAGCTGCCCGAGCTGGACCACAACGAGCTCGTCGGCTGGCAGGACGCGCCCGCGCTGGGCCGCTTCGCCGCCGTCTTCCTCGACGACAGCGACACCCACCCGCGGATCAAGGAGCGCATGACGCTGACCGGCGAGCTGATCGCCGACGGCGCGACGAGCACCCACATCATGCGCTCGCGCGGCGACACGACGGTCGAGCGCGTGCTCTCGCTCGTGCTGCTCGGCGACCTCGTCTCGCTCTACGTCGCCGTGCTGCGCGGCACCGACCCGACGCCGGTCGACGTGCTCGAGACGCTCAAGCGGCGGCTGGCGGGGGGCGGATAGCCGGGCGGAGGGCGCGTCGAGTCGGTCGAGAGATTCCGGACGCGCTGCCGATCCGCGGTCGTCACGGTCGCGGCGATCGCGCGCGACGGCCGCGGCGTCGCCCGCGACGAGTGCATCATCGCTGCTCCCGAGCCGCCGCGGGGCCTGCGCGGTTGGTTGCGGCGGCGACCGGCGGGCACGGCGCGGCGCGCGCACGGTCGCGGCAGCGTCACCTACGGGCCCGGCAGCGTCCGCTGAGCGTTCACTCATGCGACACCGCTCGGCGGAGCAGTCGCCGGGCAAACCTTGACATGATTGTGGTAAGGTTGTGCTCGGATGGACGCCCTGACGATCCAGGAGGCGGCGCAGACGACCGGCTGGTCGCCGC
>DASZOA010000576.1:0-3046 GCA_035551055.1 Solirubrobacteraceae bacterium | reverse complement strand
CCGCGCCGCGGCGCGGGCGCGCGCCACCGCCGTGGGCAGGTCGCCGCACTGCTCCCCGCCGACCTCGCGACCGAGCCGCTCGGCGTCCTCGCCGATGACGTACGTCCGGTGCGCCCTGCCGCGCAGCGCCGAGAAGTCCTGCCCCTTGCCCTGCCCGCCGAGGATGAGGTGCACCGGCAGGCCCTCGAAGCTCGCCAGCGCGACGAGCGTCGACGCGACGTTCGTCGCCTTGGAGTCGTTGACGTACAGCACCCCGCCGACGCGCGCGACCTCCTCGAGGCGATGCTCGACGCCGGCGAACGTGCGCAGCCCGGCGCGCACCGCGTCGCGGTCGATCCCGCGGGCGAGCGCGACCGCCGCGGCGGCCGCCGCGTTGGCGCGGTTGTGCGCGCCGCGCAGACGGATCTCCTCGTGGGCGACGAGCGGCTCGTCGTCCCACCACAGATGCCCGGCGCGGTCGTCGAGCTCGCCGCCCGGGCCGAACGGCACGCGTCGCGCGCAGCCGCCGAGGTCCTCAACGCCGAGGCCGGCCGGGAAGACCGCGACGTCGGCGTCGCGCTGGCGCGCGAAGGCCTGCAGCTTGGCGGCGAGGTAGTCGTCGAACGTGCCGTGGCGGTCGAGGTGGTCGGGCTCGACGTTGAGCAGGACGGCGCCCTCGGGCGCGAACTCGAGGGTGTCCTCCAGCTGGAAGGAGCTGGCCTCGCAGACGACGGTCGCGTGCTCGTGAAGCGCCCCCGCCAGCCCGCTGACCGCGGCCCCCACGTTCCCCGCCACCGCGACGGCGAGCCCCGCCTCGCGGTGGATGTGGCCGAGCAGCTCGACCGTCGTCGTCTTGCCGTTCGTGCCGGTCACCGCGACGAACTCGTTGGGCACGAGCCGCCAGCCGGGCTCGAGCTCGCCGAGCACCGGGATCCCGCGCGCGCGCGCCGCCGCCACGACCGGGGCGTCGCGCGGCACGCCCGGCGACTTGACGACGGCCCGCGCGCCGGCCAGGAGCGCGAGCCCATCGGTGCGCGTGTGCACCTCGACGCCGTCGGGAAGCTGCTCCGGCGATCCGCGATCGACGGCGACGACCTCCTCGCCGCGCTCGAGCAGCGCGCGCGCCGCCGCCGCGCCCGACCGCGCCAGCCCGACGACGAGCCACGGGCCCGGCGGCAGCGGTGGGCGACTATGCAACGGACGCCTGGTACAGCGTGAAGCCGATCGCGCTGCAGATCGCGGCGATGATCCAGAAGCGCAGGATGATCTTCGTCTCCGACCAGCCCAGCAGCTCGAAATGGTGGTGGATCGGCGCCATCAGGAACGGCCGCTTGCGCAGCGTCTGAAACGAGAAGACCTGGATCATCACGCTGAGCGCCTCGACGACGAAGATCCCGCCGAGCAGGAGCAGCAGGATCTCGGTCTTCGTCATCACCGCCAGGCCGGCGATCGCGCCGCCGAGCGCGAGCGAGCCGGTGTCACCCATGAAGATCGTGGCGGGAAACGCGTTGAACCACAGAAACCCGACGCAGGCGCCGACGACGCAGGCCGACAGCAGCGCCAGATCGCGCTGGCCGGCGGTGATGAACGTGATCCCGATGTAGGCCAGCGCGACGATCGCCGCGCTGCCGGCGGCGAGGCCGTCGAGCCCGTCGGTGAGGTTCACCGCGCTCGTCGTGCCCGCGACGACGAGGTAGATCAGCGCGAGGAACGGCAGCCCGGCGAGGAAGCCCAGGTCGATCTGGTAGTCGATCACGCGCAGGCGCAGCGTCTGCGGCAGGCCCGCCTTCTCGGTCGCGATCCACCACAGCGCGATCGAGATCAGGATCGTGACGCCGAGCTTCGCCCGCGCGCTCAGCCCGAGCGAGCGGCGGCGCACGATCTTCATGTAGTCGTCGGCGAAGCCGAGCAGCGCGCAACCGACCGCCGCGCCGTAGACGCCGACGGAGCGCCAGTCGTAGTCGGAGAGGATCAGGAACGGGATCGAGATGGCGGCGAGGATGATGATCCCGCCCATCGTCGGCGTACCGGCCTTGACGTGGTGCTTGGCCGGGCCCTCCTCGCGGATGAACTGGCCGAACTCGCGCTGCTGCAGGAACGCGATGAACTTCGGCGACAGGAAGATGCAGATGAGCAGCGCCGCCGTGCCGCCGATCAGGACCTCGCCCACCCCGGCTACTCCGCGGCCGCCCGCAGGCCCTGCGCGACGACCTCCAGGCCGACCCCGCGCGAGCCCTTGACGAGCACGGTGTCGCCCGGTGCGACGAGCGCGCGCACGAGCGCGGCCGCCGCGGCGGCGTCGTCGGCCGCGTGCACCTCCCCGTCGAACGAGGACGCCATCAGCGCCGCACGCGACCCGACGGTGACGAGCACGTCGACGCCGCGCTCGCGCGCGTGGCGGCCGATCTCGGCGTGGAACTGCGCCTCCTGCGGCCCCAGCTCGAGCATGTCGCCGAGCACGGCCACGCGGCGCCCGGACGCGGACTCGGCGAGATCGTCGAGGGCGGCGCGCATCGACATCGGGTTGGCGTTGTAGCAGTCGTCGATGACGAGCACCGGGCCGGGCAGCTCGATGCGCTCGCCGCGCAGGGAGCTCAGCCGCACGTCCAGGCGCCCGCGCGGCCGCACCCCGACCGCGCGCGCGGCCGCGAGCGCCGCGAGCGCGTTGAGGCGCATGTGGCGCGAGCTGAACGGCAGCTCGAGGTCGTCGGGCAGCGTCGCGACGTCGCCGCCCGGCCCGAACGTCACGGTTCGCAGGTCGTCGCGCAGGTGCGCCTCGAGCAGCGGCTCGTCGGCCGGCAGCACGGCCGTGGCCCCCGGTCGCAGGTCGACGAGCAGCTCGGCCTTCGCCGCCGCGATCGCCTCGAGCGAGCCGAGCAGCTCGAGGTGGACCGGCCCGACGTTGACGATCACGCCGACGTCGGGCTCGGCGATCGCGGCGAGCTCGGCGATCTGGCCGGCGCCGCGCATCGCCATCTCGAGCACGAGCACGTCGGTGCCGGCGGGCGCCGCGAGGATCGACAGCGGCAGCCCGATCTCGGTGTTGAGGTTCTGCGCGCTGGCGGCG